>JAKJFI010000024.1 GCA_022704985.1 Candidatus Omnitrophota bacterium
TTACGCCTGCGGGCATGAGGATTACATGCTCGTGGTCAACGCTGGCAACAAGGAGAAGGATTTCAACCGGGTTGCCGCGGGAATGAAGAACGCCGTGCTTGAAGATGCTGACTTGCGACTGGACAAGATAGACGTGCAGGGACCTCTCTCTGATAAGGTATTGCAGTCGGTCTTTGGTATAGATGTTTCAGGGCTCTCCTTTTACTCTTTTGAAACCTTTAGCATACTGGATGCGGACTGCATCGTAAGCCACAGCGGGTACACCGGAGGAAAGGGCTACGAACTGTACGTGCAAAAGGACAGGACCGTGGAGGCATGGGATGCTCTCTTGCAGGACAGCCGGGTTAAACCTGCGGGGCTCGGCGCAAGGGACACCTTGCGTCTTGAAGCGGGGCTTACCCTTTACGGGCAGGACCTTGACGAGGAGACGACCCCCATAGAAGCAGGGATGGAGAAACTTGTGGATTTCTCGCGCGAATTCACGGGCAGGGATGCGCTTAAAGAAAGGAAGCCGGCGAAAGAGATGGTTTTCCTGCTTTCCCTCACCAGACAGGCGCCCAGACACGGATACTGCGTATTTGTTGACGGAGAGAGCGTGGGAAACGTTACCAGCGGTTCGTTTTCTCCCTGCCTGCAGAGAGGGATAGGCATTGCGTATGTGCGGGCTGGCGCGCGCATACCGGAAAACAGAATCGTCAGGGCTGGAACGGCAGGCGGACCGGGTGTTGACTGTTCCGTCGTTACCAAATTCCAGCTACACAAGATGGTAAGAGAAACCGTATTATAGACATATCACTGCTTGCCATTGCGAGAAACGTTTTGTATGACGAAGCAATCTCAATAACAACTATTGTTCGGGACAAGGGGAGGGGAAAATAAATGGAAGTGAGAAAAGACCTGTTATACACGAAAGAACATGAATGGCTGAAGATAGAAGCAAACAAGGGAACCGTTGGGATAACTGAATATGCTGTGCACACATTGGGCGACATAACTTTCGTTGAAATCAGCCCCGTTGGAACAAGTATCGCGCAGTTTGAGCGCCTGGGTACGGTGGAATCGGTCAAGGCCGCATCCGACATATTCAGCCCTGTCTCCGGAAAGATAACGGCTATCAACGAGTCCGCAGTAAATGCTCCGGAGACCGTCAACAACTCCCCTTATGACGGCGGCTGGCTTGTTACTCTGGAGATTGAAAAGCTTGAGGAGAAGGATAAACTGATGACGCCGGAACAGTACGAAGAATACATAAAAGGCCTCTGATACAATTTCCGGCGTTCTCTTCTCCTCCCGGGGAGAAAGAAGGATGAAGAGGAAGGGATTTTTACCATGAACTATACACCGCATACCGAAGAAGAGATAAAGCAGATGCTGGCGGACATAGGTGTTAAGTCCGTAGATGACCTTTTTTCCTGCATCCCGCAGGATATGAGGCCTGCCTCTTTTGACATACCCGAGGGCAGGTCCGAGGCGGAAGTTGTCAACAGTCTGCGTATTCTCGCATCGAGAAACTCCACCGCGTTGGTCAACTTTACCGGGGCGGGGTTCTACAGCCATTACATCCCTTCCGCCGTGGACGCCATAGCGTCGCTTCCGGAGTTCTACACTGCATACACTCCCTACCAGCCCGAAGCGTCGCAGGGCTGGCTCCAGGCGATATACGAGTACCAGACCGCCATCTGCAACCTTACCGACATGGACGTCGCCAACGCGTCCCTTTACGATGGCGGAACCGCGCTCTACGAGGCGTGCATGATGGCTATGAGAATAAACGGCAGGAAGAAGATAGTCGTTGACGCAGGGGTGAACCTCATCTACTGGACGATGATACAGTGTTACATCTCCAACCTCTCGTTGGATGCGGTGAAAGTGCCTGTGAGAAATCTCTGCGCCGACAGGGAAAGAATTTTCAGTGAGATGGACGGGGAGACATCCGCCGTGATACTCCAGAACCCCAATTTCTTCGGATGCGTTGACGATTACTCCGATATCGTTGAGTATGCGCACAAGAAAGGCATCATCGTCATTGAATCGGTATATCCTGTATCCCTCGGACTGCTGAAGACCCCGGGCGAGATGGGCGTTGACATTGCGGTAGGCGAGGGGCAGAGTCTGGGCATCCCGCTTTCATTCGGGGGACCGTATCTCGGTTTCATGGCGGTGAAAAAAGAGTTCGTAAGGAAGATGCCCGGAAGAATCATCGGCAGGACGGTAGATAAGAAGGGCAGGGACAGTTACGTAATGACGCTTCAGGCGCGCGAACAGCACATACGCAGGGAGAAAGCGACCTCCAACATATGTTCCAACGAGGCGCTCTGCGCACTGCGCGCGCTGGTTTACCTTTCATTGCTCGGAAGGCAGGGGCTTAAGGAACTTGCGCAGGTCAACCTGGACAAGGCGGAGTTTGCCAAACAGCGCCTGGAGAAGATACCCGGGGTGAAGGTGGACAGGGAGATAACAACCTTCAATGAGTTTCCGGTTCTTCTGCCGGAAAACGCCAACGGCGTGGTGAACAAGATGATAGCGAAGGGTTTTGCGCCGGGATTCCCTCTGGGCAGGTTTTACAAAGGTATGGACAGGTACCTGCTGGTTGCGGTGACCGAGCGGCGCACCAAGGAAGAGATAGCTAAATTTGCGGAGAGTATGGAGGCGGTTCTATGCGGCTGATTTTTGAAAAAGGACGTGCGGGAAGGCAGGGGTTCAAGATACAGCGAAGCGATGTGCCAGCAACAGGCATCATCCCGGAAAACCTGAAACGGAAGACCGAGCTTGACCTGCCGGAGGTTTCCGAGCTGGATGTCGTGAGGCATTTCACCGGTCTGGCAAACCTGAATTTCTGTGTGGATACCAACCTATACCCGTTGGGCTCATGTACGATGAAATACAACCCCAAGTTTACCGAAACATGCGCGAGAATCGCGGGTTTCGAGGACCTGCATCCCTTACTGCCGCAGTTGTCCGGCGGCGGCATCCTCACGCAGGGAGCGCTCGAGCTTCTGTACCACATGGAACAGCTTCTATGCGAGATTACCGGCATGGACTGCTTCACCATGCAGCCGCTTGCGGGAGCGCACGGAGAGCTTACAGGCACCATGCTCATCGCGGCGTATCACAGGGCAAAGGGCAACAAAAAGAAATATATCCTCGTTCCGGACTCCTCGCACGGCACCAATCCTGCGAGCGCGGCTATCGCCGGCTATCAGGTAATAGTTATCCCTTCCGATAGCACCGGCGTCATGGATATAAACGAATATAAAAAACATCTTTCCCCCGAGGTCGCTGGCGTGATGCTCACATGTCCCAATACCCTTGGGATATTCAATTCTTCTATAAAGGAAGTTTGCAGGCTTGCCCATGAAGTTGACGCCCTGATGTATTACGATGGCGCTAACCTCAACGCCATACTGGGGAAACTGCGTCCGGGGGACGTGGGCTTTGACATAGTGCACCTGAATCTGCACAAGACCTTTGCAACTCCCCACGGCGGCGGCGGACCCGGTGCGGGTCCGGTGGGAGCAAAAAGCGAGTTGAGCAGGTTTATGCCCATATCCAAGGTTGTAATGCGCAGCGACGGCACGTTCAGCTTGGACTACCAATATCCTGATTCCATCGGATACATAGCGCCCTTTTACGGCAACTTCGGAGTGCTGGTCAAGGCGTACGCCTACATTCTCCTGCTTGGCAAAACCGGGCTCATCGACGCGGCAGAGAAGGCGGTGCTGAACGCCAACTACGTCATGGCAAAACTCAAGAAATACTACAAGCTCTCCTATGACAGGCCGTGTATGCACGAGTGCGTCTTCTCCGCGGACAGGCAGAAGGAAAAGGGCGTGAGCGCCCTGGACATAGCAAAGTACCTCATAGACAGAGGTATTCATCCTCCGACGGTATATTTCCCGCTCATAGTGCGCGAGGCGATGATGATTGAGCCAACCGAGACCGAGAGCAAGGATACCCTCGACGAATTTATCGAGGAAATGATAAAGGCCGCGCGTCTTGCCGATACGCACCCTGAGAAGTTTGCGGAACTGCCGGAAACCGCGCCTGTGCAGAGAGTGGACGAGGTGAAGGCCGTGAGAGACCTGAACCTGAAATGGAGCCGTCCGATTTCTTCTCCCGCTCATACAGCGCCTTCTTCCCATGGAGAGAAGGAAAGAAATGCAGAGAGAGACAGGTGAGCGTGATATAAAATGACCACCTGGCGATTCCTTGACTCCGGCCACCTTCCTCCGTCTATCAATATGGCGATAGATAACGCCCTGATAGACATATACGCCACCGAAGGCATACCCATTTTTCGCATCTACGGATGGCATCCGCCCGGCTTTTCCATCGGTTGTTCCCAGAACGCCGAAGCGGTCCTTGATGTGCGCGCCTGCGGCAGAGACGGCATCCCCATAGTCAAGCGCGCCACCGGCGGCGGCATCATATACCACTGCCGGGAAGCGACATACTCCATAGTCTGCAAGGAGCTGGATATCGGCACTCCTCTCACGGTGAAGGAGGGCTACAGAACAATCTGCTCGTTCCTGTTGGAGTCCTACAGGCGGCTGGGACTCAATCCCCGCTTTTCCATAGACTGCAACGCAGGCAACAAGATACGTTCTTCCTTCTGTTTCTCTTCCTTTGAGGATTATGACATATTGATTGACGGCAGGAAAATCGGCGGCAACGCGCAGAAGTGGCGCAGGAAGATAATCCTCCAGCACGGCTCAATACCGCTTGACATGGAATTTCCGCCAGTCCTGAAATACGTGAAGGAACCGGTTCATGCCGATTCTGGAAAAATCACGTCTTTGAAGCAGTCTGTAGGCAGGGCGGTGAGCTTTGAAGAATTCTCTGCTATCATGCGCGAGAGTTTCTGCAAGGTCTTTGACGCACAACTGGAGAAGAGGGAGCTTACCGATTCTGAAAAAGATATTGTGAACAAATATGAACAATCCGGTGCTTAAGAAGATACATCTATCCGAACTCACCGAAACCAAGAGGGTTCTCCGGCGATACGGTCTTCACTCGGTCTGCGAGGAGAGCATGTGTCCCAACATCTCCGAGTGTTTCAGCCGGAAGACCGCAACCTTCCTGATACTCGGCAATATCTGCACGAGGAACTGCACCTTCTGCAACGTGCGGAAAGGCGCTCCCCTTGCCGTAAAGGAAAGCGAACCGGAGAGGGTAGCGCTGGCGGCGAAGTCCCTCGGAATAGAATATGCGGTTGTAACAAGCGTAACCAGGGACGACCTTCCGGACGGCGGTGCGGCACTTTTCCGTGAGACAATTCATGCGTTGAAGAAATCTGACTTAAAAAAAGTGGAGGTGCTCATACCTGACTTTCTCGGTAGTGAAGATTCCCTGAAAACCGTCATCGGCGCATCCCCTGAGGTAATCTCCCACAACGTGGAAACCGTCCCGCGCCTCTACCCGGAATTGAGGGCAATGGCGGATTACACAAGGTCTGTTAATCTCTTGAAAACCGTGAAAGAAATAAGACCGGCGCAGGCGGTCAAATCCGGAATCATGCTCGGGCTGGGCGAGACCGAAGGCGAGGTGCTGGCTGTGATGAAAGACCTGGCGGATGCGGGATGCGATTTCTTGAGTATAGGACAGTACTTTGCCCCCTCAAAAGTCGCGTATCCCGTAAAGCGTATGGTCGGTCCGGAAGAATTCGCAAGATATAAAGCTAAAGCGGAAGAGATGGGATTCAAACACACTGAAAGCGGAACCTATGTCAGAACATCCTACCGCGCCTCCTTTTATACCTCCTAAAATCCCTTCACCCCTTTGAGGAGAGGTTTTTAAATCTTTATCTTCTCTGCATACTGCCCTATAATTGGCAGAGGCGTCGTTTTTTCCGTCAGGGCGTTGATAATTCCCATTATCGCCAACACAAGTAAGCATATCCGCATCAGCGCGGCTGTCATTGCGCCGATGACGGGTATAAAGCCTAAATTGCTGGAGATAATCGTGACAGCTATCCCGCAGATGAGCAGTACAATCCCCTGTTTCACATGGAACTTTGAATATTCGTTATCCTTGTTCACCATGAGCGGTATCAGCAGAAGGAGACCCAGGTATGACAGCCATGCAAGAGACTTTCCCTCGTCAATTACTTTCTTCTCCATTGATTACCCCCTTGTGATTTTTCTATATTCTACCTGCTATCCGTCTTTTTTTCAATCCCATCAAGAATTTCTTTCACCTTCTTCTCCTGCTCCGCCGTTCCGCAAACCGCAAGCCATACCGCTCCTTCCGCTCCGCAAACTCCTCCGGCGGAGAATAGTTGCGCTTTTGCGCCGGCAAGCATGTATATTGCGTCTATCTCCGTTATAATTTCTCCCGTCACCGGAAAAAGCCTCAATCCTTTCTGTCCGGGTGCATTTATTTTTTCCGCCAGCGCGTCGAGATTGCCGTACACCCTCTTTTCCAGCCCAACAGGTATCAGCATCTTCACCCGTCTTCCTATTGAAGCCTGAAGGGCGGCTATTACCGTTCCGCCTTTCGGATGGCCTATCAATATGCCGGCGTGCCTGTTCACCATGTCAACCGCGTTGGCTCCCTTCACGACGACGTCTCCGTCCTTCATGTTGTCAACGGCGTCAAAGATTGTCTTGCCCTTCAGCCACTTGCCGTTTACTATGATGACATCTCCTGGAAAAGCTTTATCTTCCGGCCGCCTGCCGGATGCATCTACCGGCACGTGGCGCGGCACCGTAACTCCCCTGAAAAATCCTTCTCTTGAAAAACCCTCTTCCTGACCGATTGATTTAAGGATTTCTTTAGCCACGTATCCGTTGGTAGTTCCCCCGATAATCGCAACCGTTCCTGATTTCAGCGCCTTCTTTATCGCTGGATGCACTGCGGTTGCTTTTGCTATAAGCTTCTTCCCTGTCTCCGGTATTAGCATTGCCTGCATCATGAACTTCTCCTTTCACACCTGTTATTGCGAACCGCACTATGGCGCGACAATCTCAACCTCTTAACTTCTATTTTACCCTATTCCCCTTTTTCCGCAACGTGCTATCTCTGAAGTCTCCCCCAAAAATCTGGACAGTACCTTTAGCAGTTTTCATTATACCCTGTTTTTTTATCCCTCAACTTTAATATGGAGAGGATTTACAGCAGAATATGTAAAATCTTCGCAAATCTCTCTGCTCATTTACTCTATCAAAAGAGTCGTGTATATTTTTTGACCTTTTAGTATAAACCTGCCTCAAGAATCTTCAGTATATTTGAGGCTGACAGGTATCTCTTTGCGGAAGTAAAGCAGGTGAGGGAAGAGAGGGAAATGCTAAACAAGTGCCGAGGGAGGGATTCGAACCCTCACGGAGAGTAATCCCCAACGGATTTTAAGTCCGTTGCGTCTGCCATTCCGCCACCCCGGCTATACATAAACTTTTATATTTTTCTTAACGGCGTATATTCCACGCACCTTGCCATGGTTGAACAGTTGTGCTATCTGTAAAGCGATTACGCACGGTCTCGGCCCCAGCGGCTCCGGGCGTAAGAGTTGGGGATAAGCGGGCCTCGGCTCCGCCACCCCGGCTATACATAAACTTCTATATCTTGTATCTACGGATTTATATTATTATACTCTTGCCGTAAAATTTTTGAAAACATTATTATGTGATGGGCATACAGTTATTACGGGGGTATGTGTTATGGCAGGGGCGCACCGATATATTCGGGGAAAACCTGCCTAATGTTGATGCCGGGTTAGGACGGCCTGTCCGTGAGATTAAGATACGAAAAGGCTTATTTCCGGCATATTTCGTCGTCCATCAATCAACAAGTTTGTCCGTTGTTTTATGCGATAGCTTTCAGCGCTCGTTCTTTTCCGTTTATTGTATTACGTCGCGGGAAAAATAGGCGTTTATTTCCGCAGGCACCTGCGGTATGTCGTATGGAACGTTGCCCTGTCTCAACGACTGCGCCGCAAAACAGCCTGCCGCAACGCTGTAACGGGCGGCAATGGCGGATGTGGTTATTTTTTTTCCGTCCCTCACATAGTTGATGAATTCATTCACGATGTTCGGGTCTGCGCCTCCGTGTCCCCCTTCGACCAGCGGGATGTAGTGATTTTCATCCCCGCAGGCGTTGTAGGAGTATCTTCTGTTCCACAGTCTGATGAAGCATTGCCCGGGATTATCGCCGAAGTTCTCTATGCGTCCTTCCGTGCCGATTATGGTGTAATTTCTCCATCCGTCCGGCGTGTAGTGGCACTGCTGGTATGATGCAAAAATCCCGTTGTCCAGGTTCATCAGCATCATGCTTATATCTTCAACGTCTATCACAGGATTGAGCCCTTTCTGCGAAAGCGGAGGCCAGTTTTCGAGCGACCAGTTTGCGTTGCCTCGTTCGGAAGGGGCGTGTCTGTCTTTTATCATGTCGTATACGGTGAGTCCGCCCACCGCTGTTACGCGTTTTGTATATCCTTTGCACAGCCAGTGGAGAACGTCTATGTCGTGGGCGCCCTTTTGTAAAAGCAGGCTGGTGGATTTACTGCGTTCGGCATGCCAGTCCTTGAAATATGCATCGCCTCCGTAAGAAACGAAATGTCTGCACCATCCTGCCTTGACTTCACCTATGCGCCCTTCATCAATAAGTTCCTTCATCTTTTTCACGAAGGTCATATGCCGCATGTTATGGCCGACGTAAACTTTTCTTTTAAGCCGGACGGCGGTTTTGAGTACCCGGTCGCATCCCTCTACGGTGATAGTCATCGGTTTTTCAAGGTATACGTCCTTGCCCGCTTCAAGAGCCGCCACCGCATGTTCTTCATGGAGAAAATCCGGGGATGTTATGAAAACCGCATCCAGATTTTGTTCAAGAAGTTTTCTGTAATCGTCTGTCGTGAATGTTTCCGGACCGTATTTCTCCTTGAATTCCGACAAGGTTTTTTCGCTTGTATCCGCGCCTGCAACAAGGCGCACGCCGTTTTCCGGTTGATGCGCATGGTCTGCCAGTCTCCCCCTGCCTCCTGCTCCGATTACCCCGATTTTCAATTCCTTTGCCATTGTTGGGCCTCCTGTTATGAATCCAGTGTATTATAGAAGATTATAAATTTTTGTAAAATCGGTGGAATTGAAGACGGTCAGCGCCATACGCTGGTTTCTCATTCCTGTGCTGTATCACATATATTTTTGACAAGTAAAAAACAGAAGGTTATTATAGGGTTTCACGTAATGAAATCGTGATTAAAGGAGAAATTTATGGACATAAAGAAATTCAAAAATCCGCCTTCCATATTCCGTCCCGCGCCGTTCTGGGCTATGAATGACAGACTTGTTCCGCAGGAAGTAGGGAAGCAGATGAGCGATATGCTGGATGCCGGTCTCGGAGGAGGGTTTTTCCATTCAAGGCACGGATTGATAACCGATTACATGGGGGACGAATGGTTTGCTTCAATGCAAGCGGCGCTGGATGTCGCCAAGGAAAAAGACGGTTATCTATGGCTTTACGATGAAGACCTATGGCCCAGCGGAAACGCAGGAGGACAGGTTGCGGGGATGAAGGATGAGTATAGGGTGACGTACCTGAACGCTTTTCTTCTTGCGCCCGGCGAACAGCTTCCTTCCTGCGGGGATGACGGGTCCATGAGATATGGTTATAAGGTAATAAAACGCGATGGATTGAAGTTGAATGAAATTAGACCGGTTTCTGTTGACAGCCTGGATTCTATCGGTGACTGCGAACGTCTTGTCATGGTGAAAACCTATGGAAAGAAGATATCCTGGTGGAGCGGCGAGTCGTACGCAAATGTGCTTAATCCCGGGGCGATGAAGAAATTCATGGAGTTAACTCATGAGGTGTACCGGAGACGCCTTGGAAAAGAGTTCGGCAAAAGGATTCCGGGTATTTTTACCGATGAGCCGAACATTCAATGTCCTGAAAACGGGATTCCCTGGTACGACGGCATACCTGAAAAATACGCAGAGTGGACCGGCAGGGATTTCCAG
>JAKJFI010000149.1 GCA_022704985.1 Candidatus Omnitrophota bacterium
TGCCGAAGGGCAAATGCTATCTGTTCTTCCGTATATCTTTGCTTCATTCCCACCTCCCTTAACGTATGTTAATTTTACCAGATTTTAAACATGAAGGTGGTACAGTTTTTTGGGAGCAGGTCAAAAAAGAGGGGTAAGGTTAACTTGCGTAGAAGAGACATGCAGAGCAGTGTCCAACATGATTTTTTTTGCAGTTCAGGTTTTTGAGGGCCAACTCCAGGCAGAATACGATTGAGAGCGTATGGTTACAGCACAACGACCCCGCGCAGCAGGTCTATCTCCCCGCGGGCCAATTGTGCGTAAACTTCAGGGGCATCTTCCAGAAGCACCTGCTTTTCAACAAGGTGTCGTCCGCAGTTTTTCTTCAGCAGATTGACGGTTTCCGCGAAATCCTCGTCAGTATAACAATAGATTCCTGTTATGCTTTTTGCTTTGACTACAATATCCTGCATGTCCACCTCAACCATCTTCTGTGCGTTCCCAACCCATACGACCCGGCCGCCCGGCCTGGTCGCATATTGTGCTGAACGGACACTCGCGGAAAGCCCGACGGCTTCAAAGGATACATCGGCACCCATCCCCTCTGTCTGGGCCATTACTGCCGCTGACGGGTCCACACGGGAGAAATCTATGGGTGTGCCGCCAAAATTTTCGGCTATCCGTAACTTTCGGGGATTGTTGTCACTGACAAAGACTCTGCAAGGTTTTTTCTCCATAACGGACAGGAGAATAGCCAGTCCTATCATCCCTGCACCCGCTATAAAAACCGTGTCACCCGGTTCAATGGACGCCTGTCTGACCGCGCTGAAACCTACGGCCAGCGGTTCGACGAGGCATGCCTCCGGGAAGGGAATATCTCTGTTGACAGGGAATATATTGGTTCTCGGTACTGAAATGTATTCCGACAGCCCGCCGGTAAGTCCGGTATTCACACCTATCAGTTTCTTGTGCAAGCAGATACTGGTTTTCCCCTCGCGGCAAACCTTACAGCGGCCGCAGTAAATGACAGGTTGCACAACCACCCGCTCGCCTGTATCGGCAATCTCCCCGGATATTTCATGTCCCATGACCATATCCGGCGTACGCCTTCCCGTTTCTCCGGAAAAGCCATGTACGTCACTGCCGCAGATGCCGACAGCCCTTACCTTTACCAGGACCTCCCCGGGGCCGACGGCAGGCTTGGGGATTTCTTCCACCTTCATGAGCCACGGCCCTTTGTATATTAGCGCTTTCATGTTCTATTCTTCAGGGTAAATGCGTACCAGTTCCGGCGGCACGTTTTGTACCGGGCAATTTCCAAGTTCAACAATGATATCAAGTACCGGTTCCGTTTTCAGGTAGTAATGCGTAGAAGCGATGAACCTGCCTGACTGCATAACTCCTATGCCTTTCTTTTTGTAGGAGGCAAGCATGTTTTCCATGTCCCCGTCGCTGATTTTTTCCTTGAAATGATGCAGCCCTTCCCCGTGCGTCTTGAGGAATTCTTCGTAAATACTCGGGCCGTATACCGGCTGTGCAATCTCGAATTCAATGTCTCCAACCTGTGCAAAAGCCAGAACAAATTTAAAAGGTTCCGTGACCGTCTGTCCGCCAACCTGGAAATTCTTGACCGTTTTTTCAGTGAATTCCACAATTTTCCAGGGGCCGATTCCCAAGTATTCAACCCATTTCTTCATCGTATTTTCCAGATCCCTAGTAACGACGCATATCTGGTAAATCTTTCTCTTCTTGTTAATATCCTGCATTTCCCGATTAGTCATTTGAGTTCCTTTAAGGGTTATATGCTTCCAGCTGTTTCCATCCCGCCTCAACAAACTGGGATAATGTTCTTTGTGTCAGACCGAAGGTGATGAACTCCTTTGGAGACATTCCTTCGGGCTCATATGCCCGGGTAAATTCCGGCATCGTCTTAAGCCGTTCAATGACGCTATCCTGTATCGGCATGTCAATCCGTTTTTCATAAGGTGGCTCAATATCCATCAGTTTTGCCTGTATCGTCGGATGAATGGAGAGAACCATCTCGGCTCCTGCCATTCCGGCCGGGTGATAGGCC
>JAKJFI010000025.1 GCA_022704985.1 Candidatus Omnitrophota bacterium
GGAAAAAAGGAAGCATTTCATGAAGATGGAAGGAGCCGCACTGTTCAAGGTTGCGATATTGTCCATGAGCGAGGCGATAAATAAACTGCTTGAAAGATTCAACCTGAAGAAGGAAGATATATCTCTGGTTATACCGCACCAGGCCAATCTGCGGATTATAAACGGCGTGGCAAAAAATCTCAATATGCCTGCTGAAAAATTCTATGTAAATATAGAGAAATACGGCAATATGTCGGCTGCATGCGTCCCCGTAGCGCTTGATGAATCTTCCAGAAAAGGATTGCTGAAGAAGGGAAATCTCGTGATGACCGTTGCTTTCGGAGGTGGGCTTACGTGGGGCGCAAACCTGATAAGATGGACAAAGAGTTAAGGGAGAAATCGTTATTATTCACTATGATGGCGCATCAGAGGAGAGTTCGGGGTAAATGAAAAAATTTGCGGTTGTATTTCCGGGGCAGGCTTCTCAGTACGTCGGTATGGGTAAGGAATTCATAGATAACGTTCCGGGGTGCGCGGATATCATAAAAACGGGAGAGCAGATAACCGGGCTTCCGCTTATGGAAAGGATAATGAGCGGACCGGCAGAGGAGCTTACCAGAACCCTTGTTTGCCAGCCGGCTATTTTCGGCATAAGCATGGTCTGCTGGAATGCGTTTGCGAAAAACGGATTTTTTCCGTGCAGTGTCGCGGGTCACAGCCTGGGTGAATATTCGGCCCTTGCGGCATCAAGCGTTATGAGCGTTGATGCGGGTTTCCGCATCGTGAGGGAAAGAGCGCGGATTATGGATGAAATTTCGCAGAAAAGCGACGGGGGACTCCTCGCTGTCATCGGTTTGGAGTTATGTGAGCTTGAAACGCTGTTGAAGGATTTTGAAGGGATAGAGATTTCAAACATAAACTCGCGTGCGCAGGTTGTAGTGGGTGGAAGAAAAGCAGAACTTGAGAAATTCAACGCATCCCTGAAAGAGCGTAAAATCAAGGGGATTATGCTCAATGTAAGCGGACCATTTCATACATCGCTGATGAAGAAAGCTTCGGAGATGCTTGAGGGCGAAATAGCAGGTACGGGGTTTGGAGATCCCGAAATACCAGTTTACCTGAATTATTCAGGGAAAAGAACCACTGGCGGCGAGGAGATAAAGAAAGGGCTTGTGCGGCAGATTTTTTCTCCGGTAAGGTGGGTTGAGACGATTGAAAACATCTGTAAGGAAGAGAATCCGGAGGTTTTTATCGAGGTCGGTCCAAAGAAAGTGCTGAAAAAACTCATAGAATCGCTCGTCCCTGGAAAGCAGGTGTTAAACGTCGAGGATAATGCGTCCTTGGCAAATACGATGGAAATGCTTAAATGAACAAAATCCTGAACTTCGTACTTTTAGAAAGAAGCATAGAAGAGTCTGGAGTAGAAGTTTGGGGTGAAGGAGAAGAAAATGTTTAAAGACAGGGTGGTTGTGATTACCGGGGCATTCGGGGGAATAGGAAAATCCCTGGCGTTGAAATATTCATCGCTTGGAGCCAGGCTTGTATTGTGGGATGTTTTCATAAACCAGGAGTTTGAAAAGGAGTTGAGTGCCTCCGGCGTGGAATTCTTATCTTCTAAGCTGGATATAACCGTGCCTGCAGACGTTGAAAAGAGCCTTGCTGAGGCTCTCGAAAAGTTTGGCGTGATAGACGTTCTTGTAAATAATGCGGGTATTACGAGAGACGGTCTGATTTTGAAAATGAGCGAGAAAGACTGGGATGACGTTTTGAACGTCAACTTGAAAGCTGCGTTCATATGCAGTAAAATGATTGGAAGAGCGATGTTTTCAAAGAAATACGGCAGGATTGTCAATGTCGCCTCGGTTATAGGGCAGATAGGCAATATAGGACAGGCAAACTACTCGGCGTCAAAGGGGGCGCTTATCTCTTTGACCAAGACCTGCGCAAAGGAATTTGCCAGGTTCGGGGTCAACGTGAATGCTGTAGCTCCCGGGTATATAGTAACAAAGATGACTGAACAGCTTCCGGAAAAGGTAAAGGAGAAGATGCTGGACATGATACCCCTGCGCAGGTTCGGAAAGCCGGAGGATGTTGCCGACCTGATTCTTTTCCTGTCTTCGGATGCGGCGGCTTATATAACCGGACAGGTTGTCAGGGTAGATGGAGGACTTGTCGTTTAGTCGATGACTTAAAGGAATGCAAAAATCATAAACCCCTCACTTTCCAGACGTATCAGGGGAAAATCAATAAAACAGGTTCCCCTCTAAAAATACGCTCGGGGTAAGCGGGGCAAGGGAGGAAATGATGGAGAAGAGCGCAATATTGGAGCAGGTAAGGAATATTATATCAGAGAAACTTGGTGTCGGCATTGCCGAGGTGACGGAGAACGCCTCTTTTGTTGACGACCTCGGGGCAGATTCGTTGGATACCGTCGAGCTTGTGATGGAATTCGAAGAAAAATTCGGCATAGACATCCCCGATGAAGATGCTGAAAAGATTAGAAACGTCAAGGATGCCGTGGATTACATAGAGAAGAAAAAACAAGCATGAAAAGAATAGTTGTGACCGGAATTGGGATGGTTACACCCCTGGGCAACGATGTGCCTGTTTCCTGGGCGGGCCTGAAAAACGGAATGAACGGTATTGGGCCCATAAAGTCCTTTGACGTTTCGGCCTATTCTACCAGGATTGGGGCGGAAGTCAAGGATTTTACGCTCGAAGGATTCAATCCAAAGGTGCTGCGCAGGATGGACAGGTTCGTTCAGTACGCCATGAAGGCAACCGATGAGGCGGTTCAGGACAGCGGAATCGTCTTCTCGGAAGAAGAAAAGGAGAGAGCAGGAGTTGTCATAGGAGCAGGCATAGGCGGCTTAAAGGTTATTGAAGAGCAGCATGCTATACTTCTTAAGGGAGGTCCTTCGCGCGTGTCTCCTTTTCTCATCCCCATGCTCATTCCGGACATGGCAGCGGGCCAGGTAGCGATACAGTACGGGCTTAAGGGCGTGAATTTTGCGACTGTAAGCGCCTGCGCTTCCGGCGCGCATGCACTCGGAACTGCTTTGACCCTCATGAAAAATGGCGTTACCGATATGGTGATAGCCGGCGGAACGGAATCGGCAATAACCCCGTTGGGACTTGCGGGTTTCTGCTCAATGAAGGCGGTATCCGAAAGGAACGATGCTCCCGAAAAAGCGTCCAGGCCTTTTGATAAAGAGAGAAACGGTTTTGTCATGGGCGAGGGAGCGGGGATTGTGGTCCTTGAGACCCTTGAGCACGCCCTGAGCAGAAATGCGCCCAGGATTTATGCTGAGTTCATAGGCGCGGGCATGAGTTGCGACGCTTATCATATGACGGCTCCTGACCCTGAAGGAAAAGGCGCCGCGCTGTCCATTAAACACGCTCTTGAGGATGCAGGGATAGGAACTGCAGAGGTGGATTATATCAATGCGCACGGAACGTCCACGCTTCTGAATGACAAGGGAGAAACGGCGGCGATAAAAAAAGTTTTCGGGGAAAGGGCGTATCAGATACCTGTCAGTTCCATAAAATCAATGATAGGACATCTGCTTGGAGCATCCGGAGCTGTCGAGTTTATCGCTTCGCTTCTTACCATAAAAGAAGGTATCATACCGCCTACGATCAACTACGAATTTCCTGACACGGAATGCGATCTTGATTACACGCCTAACAAAGCGGTTGAGAGAGAAGTAAACGTGGCAATCTCGAATTCGTTCGGTTTTGGCGGTCATAACATTACGCTGGTTCTCAAAAAATACGTCGCATAAGGGAGGAGAAAATGGATTATTTCCTTACGGATGAGCAGAAGATGATAAAGGAGCTTGCAAGGAAAATAGCTGAGGAAAAGATATTGCCTGTCAGGGCGGAATGTGATGAGAAAGAAGAGTTTCCGCATGACGTTGTGAAAGTTCTTGCTCAATCCGACCTTTTCGGCGTCTATATACCGGAAGAATACGGCGGTATGGGCTTCGGGGTTTTTGAATTGTGCCTTGTCATAGAAGAGTTGAGCAGGGTATGCGGAGGCATTTCTCTTGCATACGCGGGAACTGCTCTCGGCACTTTTCCCATCCTCCTTTACGGAAATGAACAGCAGAAGAAAAAATATCTTCCGTCAATTGCGAGCGGAGAAAAGATAGCCGCTTTCGGGGTGACAGAATCCGAGGCTGGAAGCGACATAACCACTTTAAACACGACAGCAAAGAAAGATGGAGACTGTTACGTGTTGAATGGAACAAAACAGTGGATAACTAATGGCGGAGAAGCAGAGACGTACGTTGTGATTGCCGCTACGGATAAGACAAAAGGAGCGAGGGGACTGACCGCTTTTATAGTTGAAAAGGGCATGGAAGGCTTCGGCTTCGGAAAAAAGGAGAACAAGCTTGGGATAAGGGCATCGGCAACAAGGGAGCTGGTTTTTGAGAATTGCAGGGTGCCTGCGGAAAATGTGCTTTCAAAGGAAGGGATGGGCTTCATCATTACGCTGAAGAATTTCGATGCCAGCAGGCCGGGGGTCGCTACACAGGCGCTCGGTATAGCGCAGGGGGCATTTGAGGCGGCGCTGGAATACTCACACCAGCGGAAGCAGTTCGGCCAGCCTATCAGTTCCTTCCAGGCGGTGCAGCATATGCTCGCCGATATGGCGGTGCAGATAGAGGCGGCAAGGGCGCTTATCTACCAGACCGCAAGAATGATAGATTCCGGGGCGAAGGATTTTTCGGCGAACTCGGCGATGTGCAAGCTCTTCGCTTCCGACGTGGCAATGAAGGTTACTACCGATGCCATACAGGTATTCGGCGGGTACGGCTATATGAAGGAATACCCGGTTGAGAAGATGTTCAGGGATGCGAAGATAACCCAGATATACGAGGGCACCAATCAGATGCAGAGGAACTTCATAGCCCACGACTTGATTAAGAACATTGCCAAAAAGAAATAAGTCCGTGGATGAAAAACTGGTTTATAAAGGCGCGGGCGGAGAAAGAGTAGATAGGTATCTCAAGGTGCGCCTCAATATCTCCAGGGAAAGAGTAAAAGAACTACTGAAAAACGGCGGTATACTTGTCAACGGCAAGAAAGTTTCTCCTTCCCATCCGATGCAATCAGGCGATGCAATAACGATAGTGAAAAGTTCTTTCGGTATCGGAGATGTGTTGATAAATCCGGAATGCGGTGATATAGAGATCATATACGAGGATTCCGACCTTATAGCAGTAAACAAGCCTGCCGGCATCATTACCCACCCGACAAACAGGATTCTGTCAGGAACACTTGTAAACCTGCTTCTTTACCATGCGTCTCTTTCCTCCATGGGCATGCCTTTCAGACCCGGGGTGGTTCACCGTCTTGACCGTGAGACATCGGGCGTTGTCGTTTTTGCAAAAAATGATTCTGCCCATAACTTTCTTGTGAGCCAGTTTCAAAACCGTCAGGTGGAAAAAGAATATGTTGCAATTGTTCAGGGCAGGTTTGAACCATTGAAGGCTCACGTGGAATTTACCGTATCTCCGGACAAGGAAAACCGTACAAGGATGGAGGTGCATTACCTGAGGGGGAAGAAGGCGATAACTGTCATAGAGGTTTTGAAGTACATTGACTGTTTGAGCGTATTGAAGGTGAAACCTGTCACCGGAAGGACTCACCAGATAAGGATAACCCTTGCGTATCTCGGCTATCCCATAATCGGCGACTTGAAATACGGGGTGAAATCGGAATTGATAGGCAGGGTTGCCCTTCACTCGCGTAGAATAAGGTTGTCACTGCCTTCAACCGGCGAGAAAGTTGTTTTTGCCGCTCCTCTCCCAGGTGATATGTCCATATTGACTGCCGACCAGTTTTAATATTCACCCCGAATTTGTGATATACTGTGTCCATAGCTGTACTCCTTTGATAGCTTTATCATTATTACATGGCTAAAAAACTATTGCAGAGACTGAAAAAATGGCTTGTGAATAGATGCGTCTCAGACGAGAGATTCATCATTTCGTTGTACAGCAAGAGGTTTGGAAAACGCCCGAATCTGGACAATCCTCAAACCTTTACGGAAAAACTTCATTGGCTCAATCTTAACTGGCGCAATGATATTCTCACACGGTGTGCTGATAAGTATGAAGTGCGCAGTTTCGTAGCGGAAAGGATTGGCCCTGAAATACTAAAAGAATTATACGGATTTTATGACAAGACGGAAGATATTGATTTTGAAAAACTGCCTGATGCATTTGTGCTGAAAGTCAACAATGGCTGGAACCGCAACATTTTCTGCAAGAACAAAGCAGAGTTTGACCGGGATAATGCAATCAGGCTGTTGAAAAGGGATATGAAGGAAAGACATTTCTATCGTCACAGGGAATGGGCGTATAAGAACATTGTGCCAAGGATTATCTGCGAGGAATACCTGACAAGGAATGGCGAAACAATGTACGAGTACCAGTTTTATTGTTTCAACGGTATTCCCCGGCTGGTGCAGATTCTTGATAATACCGCAAGACAGCAGAACATGTTTGATCTTGACCTGAACATTCTGGATGTGAAATCCTTTCTGCCCTCGCTTGCGGTGAAGGTTACGAAGTCTGAATTTTACGGGAAAATGCTTAAATATGCTGCTGTTCTGTCACAGGGCTTTCCATTTGTAAGGGTGGACTTGGGAGATGTGAATAACCGGGTCTATTTCGGAGAAATGACTTTCTATCCCAACGGCGGAATGCGTCCCTTCAATCCGGAATCGTTCGACTCTTTTCTCGGTTCATACCTGCAGTTGCCCGATAACGCATCTTCTGATTGAGAATCCGATATTCCATGTCCTGTTGGGTTTAATTTCACGTAGGAGAGATGAATGCTGGCTTACATTTTCGAGGAAGCGAGGCGGGATAGGGTGTGCTGGACCGGTGATGGCGTTTCCCTGCCGCTCCAGTTAATTTTTTCAATCTCCGACATGGATGCGAAGAGCTCGCGGCACGCATTTTCGTAGGAAAGTCCGGAGAGTTCGGCTATCAGGCGCGTGGAACGGTCAATGAGTTTCTTGCATGACGCCTGCACCCATGTCATCCAGTTGCTTTTTATTCTGCCCATCCTTACCATTGTCAGTGTGGATATTGTATTCATTACCAGCTTAACCGCAAGGTGTTCCCAGAGGTTTACAGGCGATTGTTCTATGCGGCAGGGCAGGGTGACTACGCCGGGTATGACTGAAGTTTCTCCAATAATGAATATCCTGTTTTCCGAAAAATCTTTTCCATGAAGGTTAAACGCTTCAAGGAATTTTTCCGTTCCAGCCCGCCTGTCTGAAATGGAAATGACCGCCACGGCGGCGGAAGGTTTTACCCTGAATCTTCTTGCATCTTTTTCTTCGCCGATTCTGAATTTCAAGATTTCCTTACTACTGATGGACGGCGGATTACCTGCTATTTGTTCTGAGGCGCCTAAGGCTGTGTAATCTTCTTTCGTCCAATCCAGACAGCGCGGCTTTCTTTTGAGAGCCTGCTCCCATGCTTCTTCGGTGGGATAAAGCGGATTTTTCACAAAAGACCACGACTGCGGAGAGATTCTGTCATCCGCTTTGACGAAGGGCGGGAGCATGAAGGTAGGATTTCTTTCCGTTGTATCCGTCAGGATATCAATGAGAAGTTTGTCGGCAAAGTATGTTACGAGCCCGTCTTGAGAATAAATGCGTTCTTCGAATTCAACCATTGAGGCGATGGTTTCAACTGCACTATCGGCGGCTAATCCGTCAAGGAGTTTTTCAAATAGTTCCGCAGGGTTTCCCTTCCTGCCGGAATTTCCCACGCAGGCGTTGAACGCTTCCTGTAACGCCCAACCCAGTATAAGCAGTTCCGTTGTTGTCGCTTGCATCCTTGTAGAACCTGCTATGGCCATAGGGCCTGTACAGAGGTCGAGGAATGTGATGCGGGGGTCTGTTATGGCAATTCTGGAACGCTCTATTTTTTCTCTGAGTAGTTCAGCGGGGTTGTTGAAGGCGAGAAAAGTCTGCGCTCCGTCGTCTGCCGCCTGCATAGCCGAGCCGAGCACAGACGAGGTTTCTCCTCCTTCTGTTACTGCCACGAATGTATCCTCGGGACGTATGTTCATATCTCTTGCCTGCCTGCGTCCGAAACTCATATAATCTTCAAAAAACTCCACGGATCTGATTAACGCATAATCTCCGCCGGTCATTATGCTGAGAACCCTGTTCTCCATCTCCGGAAGAAGATTGCGGCAGGCGTTTCTCCATGATGTCTCAAGGAGTATGCTCAGCCGTCCCGTGGACCCGCATCCGGAGAATATAATCCTCCCTCCGGAGCGAAGCGAATTCTCCATGGAAGCAGAGAGTCTTTCAAATTCGCGGGAGACGAATACTTCTGCCGCTTTCGGCGGTATGTCCCTGTCGACGCTCAAAAGCATCGTTATTCCTGCCGATAAGTCGGTTCTGCATACTGCGTCCAGGCCGGATGTTTTCGGATGCGGCTGTTCGGTGGGTAGAAAACCGAGATGGAACTGTGTTTCGTTCTTGATGAAATCGTCCGCTTTTTCGATAGAAGTTTTTTTCATTCAGCGGTCCTGTTTTTCGCTAAGTATAATGCATATCATTCGTGCAGTCAACCATTTTACGGTTTTCAATGAACAGCTTCGTTATTTGGATTTTTTACAAGCAGGTTGTATAATTTTTGCGGAGGGTAGCCATGGAGAAAATAATAGAAGGCGTAAAAATAAAAAAATTGAGTCCCATACCGGATGAACGCGGCCGGCTGATGGAAATTTTGAGAAACGACGACGAAATGTTCGAAAGGTTTGGACAGGTATATCTTACTACCGCGTATCCCGGCGTTGTAAAGGCCTGGCATGCCCATGAATTTCAGGATGACAATATGACCGTGCTCAAAGGGATGGCGAAAATTGTGTTGTGTGATTTGAGGAAAAAGAGTAAAACCCACGGTATGGTAAACGAGTTTTTCGTCGGCGAATATAACCCGGTTCTGATACATATCCCAAAACGTGTTTACCACGGTTTCAAGTGTATCGGAGAGGAGGAGATGCTTGTCGTAAACGTTCCTACAAATGTATTCAACTATAAGAAACCGGATGAATTGCGACTGCCTTTCGATACGGAAAAGATTCCTTACAATTGGGAGAGGAGGAACTACTGATGAAAGGAGTGGTTCTTGCCGGCGGGCTTGGAACGAGGCTTTATCCATTGACAAAGGTTACGAACAAGCACCTTCTGCCTGTCTTTCGGAAGCCGATGATTTATTACCCCATACAAACTCTCGTAGATGCAGGGATAAAGGACATTCTAATCGTAACCGGAGGGAATTCAGCGGGCGACTTTCTCAGGCTCCTGGGAAACGGCAAGGAATTCGGTCTTAAACACATTAACTACACCTACCAGGAGGGAGAAGGCGGCATAGCTGATGCGCTTTCTCTGGCGGAACACTTCGTAAAGAGCGGCAAATTTGTCGTCATCCTGGGTGATAACATTATCGAGGAAAGCATTAGAGACGAGGTGAAAGTGTTTGCAAAACAGGCGGAAGGTGCAAGGATACTTTTCAATAAGGTCGAACGGCCTGAAAGGTTTGGGGTTGCGGAGTTGAAAGATGACAGGATAGTGAGGATAGTGGAGAAACCAGCAGTGCCGCCGTCAAATCTTGCCGTTACGGGTATATATATGTATGACAGCTATGTTTTTGACATTATAAAGACGCTCAGGCCGTCCGAACGCGGAGAGCTTGAGATAACCGATGTAAACAACAGATATATTGAAAAGGGTACGCTCACGTACGGTATGCTTGA
>JAKJFI010000150.1 GCA_022704985.1 Candidatus Omnitrophota bacterium
ATGTCGGTCGTCGCCGTTTCTCTGGCGCTGACTTCTTCAAAAATTCCCTTTAAGGGGCCCGTTGCCGCGGTCAGGGTCGGGTTTATCGATGGCAAATACGTGATAAATCCCACCTTTCAGGAAATGGAAAACAGTTCCATAAACATAATAATAACCGGCACCGAAGACTCGATAGTCATGGTTGAAGGTTCCGGACTGGAATTTTCGGAAGAGCAGTTTATCGAATGCATAGAAAACGGTCACAGGGAGATAAAAAACATTATCGAGGCGCAGAAGGAGTTTGCCGCGGAGAAAGAAGAAGTGAAACCTTCGGAAGAAGACGCCGCCCTTGTGAAAAAAACCGAAGATTTCATCTCCGGGCAGATTATGCGCGCGTATGAATTTCCGGAAAAACATGCCAGAGAGCAGTTCTATAAGACAATGGAAGAAAGTTTTCTCTCCGGTATTGAAGATGAAACTGCCAGACCCGCGGCGAAAAAGATTTTTGAGAGGGTTCTTGCCGGCAATATAAGAAAAATCATGCTTGAAACCGGCAAGCGGCTCGACGGCAGGCATCCCAGGCAGGTACGTCCGGTGTCATGCAGTGTCGGACTTCTGCCCAGAACGCACGGTTCCGCGCTTTTTACCAGGGGGCAGACCCAGTGTCTCTCTTCGCTTACTCTTGGCACCAGCAGGGATGAGCAGAGGATAGAGGGACTTCACGAAGAAATGAAGAAGCGGTTTATGCTGCACTACAACTTTCCGCCGTTTTCCGTGGGAGAGGTGGCATTTCTCCGGGGTACTTCGAGGCGCGAAATAGGGCACGGCGCGCTTGCAGAGCGGTCGTTGGCTTCTTTAATTCCAGGCGAGGAAGAGTTTCCCTACACTATAAGAATCGTTGCCAACATACTTGAGTCAAACGGTTCTTCTTCCATGGCTACGGTGTGTGCGGGCAGTCTCTCTCTGATGGATGCCGGCGTCCCTGTGAAAAAACACGTGGCGGGCGCATCGCTGGGCATAATAAAAGAGGGTGAAAAGTATATTCTTCTCACCGACATTGCGGGTGAGGAAGACCACTACGGAAATCTTGACCTTAAAATTGCCGGGACCAGGCAGGGGATTACCGGTTTTCAGATGGACGTGAAAGAGTCCGGGATGACGACCGAGATATTCAAGGAAGCGCTTGTTCAGGCAAACGAGGCGCGTAAAGAAATACTCGAGAAAATGTATCAGACCATTCCGGAACCGCGTTCTTCCACGTCCGTATACGCCCCGAGAATACTCTCGCTGAAGGTCAAAACCGATAAGATAGGGCTCATAATCGGCCCCGGGGGCAAGACGATAAAGAAGATTATAGAAGATACAGGAGCGGAGATAGACATAGATGACGATGGCACGGTAAGGATATATTCTCCTGACAGTGCGGCATGTGAAGCGGCCGCCAGCGTAATAAGGGGAATGACCGAGGAGCCCGAGGCGGGGAAGATTTACGAAGGCACCGTTGTTAAAATAATGGCTTTCGGTGCTTTCGTCGAGTTTTTGCCCGGGAGGGACGGACTGGTTCACATATCCGAACTTGCTCCTCACCGCGTAAACAAGGTGGAAGACGTTGTCAAGGAAGGCGATAAAATAAAGGTCAAGTGTCTGGGAGTCGACGACCAGGGAAGGGTTAAACTGAGCAGGAAACAGGCGATGAGCAAATAGATTGTAGCGGTGCGATTTATCGCACGGAGGAGTATCGTAATGAAAGCGATAAGACTTACTGCAGGTAAGGGTAGCGGAATAGGAGAGTCCGTTATCGGGGTTTTTGCGCCGTGCGACCCGAGGGTTGATAAGGCATCAAGGGACAGGGCGGCAAACATCATAAAGATGACTGCAGATACTATAGCCGCGAAAGTAAACAAGATAGACGGCATACCTGTCAAGGTTGTATACAGCGATGTACTTATAGACGGCGAAAAGCAGGCGGACATTGTTGCTGGCCAGTTCAGGGAGGCAGGAGTCAACATTCTGGTAGGCGCACCGGATACATGGTCGTTTCC
>JAKJFI010000151.1 GCA_022704985.1 Candidatus Omnitrophota bacterium
ATAGGAATTTTCTGCGGCGTTGGCGGTGTTCAACCGCAGTCGGAAACGGTATGGAGGCAAAGTAACAGGTACGAGATTCCCAGAATAGTATATGTCAACAAGATGGACAGAAACGGGGCTGATTTTTCAAAAGTGCTGAAAGAGATTGAGGAGAAACTTCATTCCAGCGTGATTGCATTAACACTGCCCGTCTTTATCGGAGGCGAGTTCAAGGGGGTAGTTGACGTTATTGAGAAAAAAGCTATATTGTACAATTCGGAATACGAGACCGAAGCTGAAGAAACGGAGGTTCCGGAAAACCTGAAGGATGAGCTTGACAGGTGCCGCGCCATTCTTGTGGAAAAGGCTGCCGATATTGATGAGAAAATCATGAACAAGTATCTCGACGGAGAACAGATTACCTCCGCTGAACTTAAAAGGGCGGTCAGGAAAGGGACGATAGAATGCAAAATTTTTCCAGCTTTCTGCGGAGCCTCATTGAGAAACAAAGGGACGCTTTTGCTGCTTGACGCTATTATCGACTACCTGCCTTCGCCTCTTGACAGGGGAGCTGCCGAAGGCATTAATCCGGTGAATAAAGAGAAGGTGCGGTGCGGCGTCAGTGATAAAGAAAGCGTTTCCATGTATGCATTCAAGCTTTACAATGATCAACATATGGGCAAGCTTCTCTACACGCGTATTTATTCCGGGAAAATAAAGAAGGGGCAGGGCATATATAACTGGACAAGAAACAGCGGCGAGAAGATAATGAAGATTCTCGAAGTGTATGCCAACAAGTATCAGGAAAAGGAGGAGGCGTGCGCAGGGGAAATCGTTGCGCTTGTGGGACTGAGAAAGAGTTTCACCGGCGACACCCTTTCTGAAAAAAAGTCGCCCATCCTGTTTGAGCGGCTCAAATTTCCTGAGCCGGTAATCTACGTTTCTGCAGAGCCGAGGAGTAAATCTGACCACGAGAAAATATACCAGGGACTTCAAAGGATGGTAGAAGAAGATCCGACGATAAAGATCAGGATTGACGATGAAACCGGACAGATGATAATAATGGGCATGGGGGAATTGCACATAGACGTGATTACCGAACGGCTCAAGCGCGAGTACAAGCTGAATGTAAGACTGGGCAAACCCGAGGTTTCTTATAGAGAGACCATATCTGGCGAGGCATCGGGTGAGGGCAAGTTTATAAGGCATACCGGAGTGAAGGGGCATTACGGGCACGTCGTACTTAAAGTAGAACCTCTTCCCAGAGGAGAAAAATTCGTTTTTGAGAACATTTGTCCGGAAGACAGGATTCCAAGTCAATTCATCTCCTCCATTGAAGAGGGCGTCAAAGAAGCGATGGAAGCGGGTCCTTTGCTCGGCGTTCCGGTCATGGACGTGAAGGTAACCCTGAGAGACGGTTCCTGCCATCCCGTAGATTCTAACGAGGTGGCTTATAAAATAGCGTCTTCGATGGCCTTCAGGGATGCAAACAGAAATGCCGCACCGGTTCTGCTGGAACCGATTATGAGAATAGAACTTATGATTCCCGAAGAATTTATGGGCGAAGGGCTGACAGATTTTAATCTTCGCAACGGCAGGATAGAACAGGTTAAAACGCAGGAAGGGTACAAGTTTATAGAAGGCTATGTTCCGCTTCGAACGATATTCGGATATGCCACTGTATTGAGGTCGTTGACACAGGGGCGCGGAAGTTATATAATAGAACCTTCGTATTATGAGATTGTCCCTGATGACCAGGTAAAAAAAATAAGAGGACTGTGACGGGCATTGAATAATTTCCAAGCATGAGGCACTAAACGCTAAACAATTTGCAATGTCTGAATCATAAACCTTAAGTGAGATAAAATATCAAGTTTGGAATTTTGGAAATTCGGATTTAGCATTTCGCATCTTCAATAGGGGAGGGATTAAAAATGGCAAAGGAAAAATTTGTACGCAGCAAACCGCACGTAAACATAGGTACGATAGGTCACGTAGATCACGGTAAGACAACGTTGACCAGCGCAATAACGATGGTTT
>JAKJFI010000152.1 GCA_022704985.1 Candidatus Omnitrophota bacterium
TCCTGGAACAGCTCTATCTTCTAATCAACGAACGCTACGAACGGCAAGGGTCGGTGATAGTGACGACCAACCTCAGGCAGGATGAGCTTGAGGAGCAGATCGGAGTCCGCACGGTTTCAAGGCTGATCGAGATCTGCGGAGAAAACCAGGTCCCCCTGTTCGGCGAAGATGCCCGTCAGAAGCCCCGGCTTCGCGGTGAGTGACACCTGTTGACCGGGCAATGCCGATCGGTGTCCAGCCATCTAGACTGACCGATTCATGCCAGGACTCGTAATAGTAGGAACCCAATGGGGGGATGAAGGCAAAGGCAAGGTGATTGATTATCTCGCGGAAAATATGGATATTGTTGCGAGGTATCAGGGAGGCGGAAACGCAGGCCATACTGTTGTTATAAAGGGAAAACAGTACGTTTTTCATCTTGTCCCTTCGGGGATTCTCTATTCCGGAAAAGTGTGCGTCATAGGCAACGGAGTTGTTGTGGACCCCGTGTCCCTGTTTGAGGAGATAGAATATCTTGAAAAAAGCGGCATTCCTATTGAAGGCCGGCTTTTTATCGCAGAAAATGCGCATATGACACTGCCTTACCATAAGACTCTGGATCAGATAGAAGATAAATTCAGGGGGAAAGGCAGTCTGGGAACAACAGGCAGGGGCATAGGCACTACTTACGCCGACAAATTTAACAGGATAGGCATCAGAATTATTGATTTTTTAGAAGAGGATATTTTCAGGGAGAAACTGAAAATTGCTCTTGAGCTGAAAAACTATCTTTTCAAAGAATATTATAAAGAACAGATGCTTTCCATGGAGAAAATCTATGAGGAGACATCCGGATACAGGGAAAAGCTGAAGAAAATGACGAGAAACATAACTCTGTATCTCAACGATGAAATTGAAAAAGGTAAAAAGGTTCTCGCAGAGGGTGCGCAGGGAACTTTCCTTGATATAGACTTCGGAACATATCCATACGTAACAGCTTCCAATTCCATTGCTGGCGGGGCATGCACGGGGCTGGGGTTGTCGCCGAGGAAAATAAACAAGGTAATAGGCGTGGTCAAGAGCTATACGACGAGGGTGGGAATGGGCCCTTTTCCGACAGAACTGAAAGGCGAAGAGGGAGATAATCTTAGAAAGACGGGTAATGAATACGGGGCTACGACAGGCAGGCCGAGAAGGTGCGGATGGTTTGACGCGGTGCTTGTCAGGTTTGCATGCAGTGTAAACGGGATGGATGAGTTGATTATGACCAAACTTGACGTTCTTTCAGGCATAAAGAAGATAAAGATATGCACGGCATACAAGTTTGAGAACAATATTTATAACGATTATCCTCTGAATACAAAAGTATTCTCAGGTTGCGGCGTTATTTATGAAGAGGTTGACGGATGGAGCGAAGATATAGGAAAAGCCAGGAGTTACGGGGAGCTTCCTCTCAACGCAAGAAGATATATTGAACGGATTGAAAAGATAACGGGAGTTCCAATCACTAAAATTTCGGTTGGTTCTTCCCGCGAACAGACAATAGTGAAAAGTTAGTGGAAAGTGACGCCTTATGTCTTCCTGTGGATATTAAACAGGGATTCAGAAAGAAAAATGGTTATGGATTCCTGCCTAAAGCATGCAGGAATGACAAAAAACGTCGGTTCGGGATAAAGGAGAATGAAAATGAATGGTGCGCAGATTATGGTGGAATGCCTGAAAAAAGAAGGCGTGGATATTATTTTCGGATATCCGGGCGGCGTTTTACTGCCGCTTTGCGACCAGCTGTATGACTGCGGGATAAAATTCATACTCGTACGCCATGAGCAGGGCGCCGCACATGCAGTGGACGGATTTGCGAGGTCTTCCGGAAGAGTGGGAGTTTGCATGGCAACTTCCGGACCCGGGGCGACCAACCTTGTAACAGGGATAGCCACCGCTTATATGGACTCCATACCGATGGTTGCGATTACCGCACAGGTTGCGACCAATCTCATAGGGAGCGATGCGTTCCAGGAAGTTGACATAACGGGGATAACA
>JAKJFI010000153.1 GCA_022704985.1 Candidatus Omnitrophota bacterium
CCTCCACAATCTTGTTTCTGTTCTTAAGCCCGCCGACAATACTGAAACATGACTTCGGCCTGTCGTAGTGGTCAGAAAGTATCTCGACCAGTCTCTTGTTGGCCTTTCCGTCCAAAGCCGGCGCATCCACCCATACCTTGAGAGAATTTCCGTTTTCCGCGAGTACCTTCGGTTTTTTTGAATTTGCCGTCACCCGTACAGAAACCTTCATTCTTTAATAATACCTCATTTTCACGGCGGTTTCCACAAAGACCCTGTAGTTTTCAATCTGGTGCGGCAGGAGTTTCGCCCTGGTAGTAGGCGAAGACGTGGGACATAGAATGAATCCGCCTCCGGGTTTTCCCTGGTTTATGACATCGGCAACGAGAGCCTCCATTGCATCGGGTTTAAGCGTGTCTATGGCGCCGTCCTCCACTCCTCCCTCCAGCGCCATCCTTCCGGAGCAGACCGCCTTGGCTTCAGCAAGGGTAATACTGCCGACAGGAGGCGGCTCTATGGGGTTTAGACAGTCCGTTCCCATCTCTATGAACCCCTCCAGCACAGGCTTCATATCCCCGTGGCAGTGAATCCATACCGGTTTGCCGGCGTTGTGAATCAGTTCTATATGTCGTTTGTCGTACCCGACGATAAACTCGTAAAAATCCTTCACCGAAGTCAGCGGCGGGATGCACAGTTCAGGACCCACCCATCCGAAGCAGTCTCCGATGTTTTTGGAAAGGTAGTGTTTGACGAGGGCTTCCAAATTCTTATATTCTTTATCCACCATCTGTCTTACAAGGTCTCTTTCATCATAAAGCCAGTAGCCGAATTTCTCCGAGCCCATCTTCCTCTGGACAGCATACAGCGCTTCGTCGATTCCCACCATCAGCATCGCACGCTGGCCTGTCTTTTTCTCAAGGGTGAAATATGAATCCGTGCCCGGAAAATCTTTTTGCTCGGGCAGGGAAAGGAATTTTTTTGCGTCGCTTACGTCTTCTATCAGGTGTTTTTTTACGTAGCCGGGCGAACCGTCCACCGGCTGATAGCGTATCTCCGCCAGAGGTCCCAGCGGAGTTTCAATCACCGTCCTGATTTCCTTAATCCCTTTTTCTTCGATAATCGTCTCTTCGGAATGTATTTCATAGGGCAAAGGCGTGGTCTCTTCTTTATCCGGATGCCACGACCTTATTATGTCAAGTTCATATTTTTCCGTCCATTCGTACAGGTCTTTCCAGTCATCCCGCGGGAACATCGGGTCGACGCCCCATATCCTTACGGGCATCCTGTCGGTATCCTGCCGATTGAAAACCCTTTTCAGCCGCTCTCTCGACGTCATTTGAAAAACCTCCATTTTTCAGGTTATTATAGCACAATTTGACAGCAGTCAAGCATAATTATATTATGACTGTCTAACGGGGAGGTCGCAATGAATACAGAGGGATATATGGTTTATGGAATAGCGGCAATGGTTCTGTTTTTTGTTGCCGGATGCGCGGTAACTCCAAACGCATGGAAAAAAGAAAAACAGCCTTTTGTCCCGCAGACGATTGTAGCGCAATATGCTGAGAAACCGGTAGTCATAGACGGAAATCTGGACGATGCGGTATGGCAGAAGGCGCAGGTTTACCAACTCGACCTTGCAAAAGACCTTTATCTGCCGTTTGAGCAAAGAAAAGACCAGCGGCCCGGAATCGACGGGTTGAAGGAGCCGGGGGAAGTGCGGCTGGCATGGGATGAAAATTATCTTTACTTAGGAATAAAATTTTACGATTCAGACATAATGCAGGAGAGCGATGAGGACCAGCAGCACCACTACTCGAGCGGCGACCTCGTGGAGATATTCCTGAAGCCGGAAAAAAGCACGTGGTACTGGGAAATCTACGGCACGCCCAATGCGAAAAAGACGGTTTTCTGGTTCCCGGGCAGGGGAAGACTTGGCCCTAAGAGCTGCTGGGAACCCGGGATGAACCTTGACGAGGTTCTTATAGGAACGCAGGTCAAGGGAACCCTTAACGACTGGAGAGAC
>JAKJFI010000154.1 GCA_022704985.1 Candidatus Omnitrophota bacterium
ATCAGAGGTATCAGAAAAAGACTTACAATAAAAAGCACCACCGTCCCAGTGAATACCTTTGCCCTGTGCAGAAGAACCATGTGAAGCATGCTCTTATAGGCGTTTTCCAGTTCAGTGAACATACCGGCGCTGAGCCGGAACAACCTGTGGTAAAAGCCTTCTCCGGCAAAATATTCAGGGTTTACCGGATGAAGATATTTTGAAGCCAGCATGGGGACAACGGTGAGAGAAACAACAAGAGAGCACAGAAGTGCAAAACTTACCACCACGGCAAGCTGTTTGAACATAACCCCCGACATACCCCGCATAAAGATAAGCGGCAGGAAAACAACAACCGTTGTAAGAGTACTTGCTATCACCGCGCCGCCGACCTCGTGAGAACCGTCGACGGCAGACTGTCCGGCGCTCATTCCTCCTTCCCGCAGGCGGTAGATGTTTTCCAGTACGACTATGGCATTGTCCACCAGCATTCCGATACCCAGCGCAAGCCCGCCCATGGTCATAACATTGAGGGTGAATCCGGAGAAATACATCAGGGCGAAAGCGGCAACTATTGAAATCGGTATTGCAACCGAGATAATTGCCGTACTGCCGATGTTCCTTAGAAAAAAAAGCAGGACTATAACCGCAAACAGCCCCCGTAAAGGAGAGAAGAACCGACCGATGTTATCGAACGCCGAATATAGTCGGAAGAATCTACAATGGGAATGATTTCTATCTGCCTGATATCCCTGTTGATTTTTTCAACCTCCTTCAGGACGTTTTGAGCAACCTCAACCGTATTTTTTCCGGACTGCTTGGTAACGGAAAGATGTACTCCGGGACGCCCGTTTACGCGGACAATGCGCGTAACCTTCTGCGAGGTATCATCAACCGAGGCAATATCCCCCAACCTGACCGGCACGCCGCTGAACGAAGCAACTACCGTATCGCGGATTTGTTCAATGCCGGTATATTCCCCGGGGATGCGGAGAGTGGTTTCGTACGTGCCGCGTTCCACGCTTCCGCCCGGCTGGGTGACATTGCTTTCCCTGATTGCAGACATAATCTGATTCAGCGGAATTCCCAGCGCCTTTATCCTTTCAGGATGCAGGCTGACCCGTATTTCCCTCTCAAGGCCTCCTCTTATATCCAGAGATGCCACGCCGGGCACCCGCTCAATTCGGTATTTGACCTGTTCATCTATTATCCTGCGCATCTGGATTGAGTCCAGATTGCTTGATGCCCCGAGGATAAGAATCGGAAAACTGGCCGGGTCGAATTTGAACAGCGTAGGTCTGTCCATATCTTCAGGCAGTTGGCGGATTACCCTGTCAAGACGGTCGCGCACGTCGTTTGCCGCGGTATCAAGGTCAGTTCCCCACGAAAAAGAAACCGTCACCCTGCTGCTTCCCTCGGAAGAAACCGAGGACACCTCCTCCACGCCCGGCACCGCGCTCATCGCCTCCTCTATGGGGCGGGTAACAAGTTCCTCTATCTCCTGCGGACTGGCGTTTTCATAAACGGCGGATATATTTAATGTCGGATAGGAAATATCCGGCATCATGTCAATGGGAAGGCGGCGCAGGGATATGCCGCCTATGATAACAACGATAAACACAGCCATCATCGTCAATTTCGGACGGCTGACGGTGAACTCCGATATCTTCACGGTCTGCTCCCTTCATCCCGAATTCTTCCTGATACGCTTGAATTATGAGGGATTGCCGGGTTTTCTTTTTTCTCTTCCGGCAGGACCACCGAGGACCCGTCGTTAACAAGGTGTTGTCCGAGAGTGACAACCCGCCCTTCAAGCGGAGGATGCACAATCTCGGCCGACTCTGTATTGATAATGCCTGTTTCCACAGAGATAAAACTAACCTTCATTTCTTTTTCGTCAAGAAGAAATACGCCATGGCTTCCGTCCCTCTTTGTAAGAGCCGCAACCGGCACGACAGTTGCATTTTCGCGGCGCGCCAGTTCAACTTCGGCGGTGATGAACATACCAG
>JAKJFI010000026.1 GCA_022704985.1 Candidatus Omnitrophota bacterium
CATGCCGTAATAGAATCCCCGTGGTCCTTCAAGAAGCACAAGGTTGCGGTCCTTCAACAGCGTAACCCTGTATGTTCGGGCAGTCAGCTCCCATCCTCCCGTCAAGTTCTTTATCTTCATGTCTTATGCCTCCCGCGCACTGCTGCCCGGCGTTTTCAGCCGTTCTTGCAGATAGCGTATGATGTATTCGCAGTTCAGCGTCTTCTCTTTCAGGTCGTTGGCGGTGTAAAGATACTGCAGTGTCGCTTCAAATCCGATGCGCGAATCTTTTTTTGCCAGCCGGTGCAGCATTCGGGCAAGTTCAATCTCCTCCCGGAGAATCTCAATGAGACGTCTTCGGTTTTCCGGGGAGCGTTTTGCCCGCATGCGGACAAAAACGATTTGAAGATATGCGCTCCTGAAATGGCAGTAAGCCGCAAGCGCAATGCGTTCCAATTCTGACAGATTATCCTTTTTCCCGGCTGGAACAAGTCCGCGTGCTTTTTTCAGTGGCTCCAGTCCCTCCTTCCATTCTTCGGAGAGTTTCCGGAACTGTTCTTCAAAAATTTCCTGGGGATATATGTTTGCCCAGGCCTTAATATCGTCGTATGGAAACCCTATCATCGTCGCCCTGTATCCGGTAGGCTTAAGGTACAGCAGATTCTGTGGTCCGTAGTTCTGCGGCGCGGTGTAGAGAACCGGCAGGGATGGAGGAAAATTTCTTAATGCTTCCCCGAAGCAGTACCAGGCCCTTTTCACCAGAGGCGCCGCTTTCTCTCCGAAATCGCGTTTTGCCAGTTCGGCCGCGGAAGACGAAAGAAGTTCAAGGTTGCCCCCCGGGTACCCTCCAAGAGTCCAGCTCGCCATCACCCCGTCCACTCCGGCACCCGCGAGCCTGTTGATGTGTTCTTCAACGAGATAGGGAACCGGCAGCCACGGCAAAGCGGAGCATTCCCACGAATTGTTCATCTGTATCTTGGCAACGGTCTTCAGTCCCCGCATGCGCGCCCGTCGCCACAGCCTGAGCGAATGTTCTCCTGGTCCGGGCTGCGAGAGCAGGTAATCGCTGGTCATCGCTTCTACGCCTGCCATAGAAACGATAGTCCCGGACTCGCTGGTACACATTAATTCAACGCTGTCAGGGAGAAGGTCTATGGCTTTCTCTTCCCATGCAGGGTGCCACCCCCAGTTCCACGCTATGACCCGAGCATCCGGCTTCTCGCTGTGAGCGCCTTCCGCTATCAGCCGGTTGACTTCGGCGATTACTTCCTCATGCGGCCGCTTGATACAACGCGGACACATTTTTTCCCTGTTGTGAGACAGGCAGTTCGTAGGAAGCTCGGAGCGGGTAATGGTAAAAAGACCTGCCAAAAGCGGAACATGCCTGAACAGGTATGCGAAACCTTCCCGCAGGTAGTCGCGTACTGCGGGAGAGGAGGTGCACAAGCTGACCACATCCAGATAGGGATGTTCGGTCCCGGCAAGACCCGGATGTCCGGCAAAACATTCTTTCGGCAGGGCGCGCGGTTCGTTTACGTACAGAAAAATTTCCATCTTCCGGCGCGCCGCATGTTCGGCAAGTTTTTTCAGTCTTTCAAGACGGGCAGAGGAGTCGGAATCGGCATCAAGCAAGGGATGAAAAGGGATAAAATCGTGCATGGAGAACGGAACCCAGATGCCGTTGACTCCGCAAATGGAAAGGCGGTCAAGGAATCCATTTTTAGCCAGCTCCGATTCCCCGGCAAAGAATTCTCCATAAGGAACATAGTAAGGATAAACAAACGATGTCTTGAAACGTCTCTGTCCTGTCCCGGCAGGTTTTTTCGTTCTCTTCCAGTTATCAAGGAAAGTGAACGGAGGTTCTTCCCGGCAGGTCTTTGTATCCTGAAAATATTTTTTCACCAGGCGGCGTATCTCCGCAGTACGCTTTTTCTCATCCGGTTTTAGAGGTCTCCGAACCACAATCTTGCAATCCGGCTTTCTCCCTCCCACCTTGCTCCAGAGAAAATCTTCGTGCATGAGTGCCCTGTGGAACTGCTCGGGCGTCCAGTCCAGAATCTGGAGCATCTGCTCGTACGGCAGAAGATGCCAGTTCGCCTTTATAATGGTTATGTAGCCGTGCCGTTGCCATCCCGGCGCTATGCGGGGAGGCACCCTCAGTCCCATTTCGCGCGCATCCTGAAGGATTGTGTCGTTTCCGGTGCGGAGCGCCTGTGCCAGCCGTTCCACGGGAACGAGTTCCCAGTTGCGCCATATGACGGCCTGGTGCCTTGAGGGAAAATGGGGCAGTTTGAGCGGTTCGGGATTATCTCCGACAGGCAGGTCCGGTATCTTCAAGTTTTTGTTCCCTTTAGTTGTTATTTACCGGGACAGTCCGGCTATTTTTGTTCACCCAGAGAGATGTCATCCAGAAATAATACGCCTTTTCCGCTTATAAAGCAATAGATGAGAATCTTGCGGCAGTTTTCAGGCGCCCTGTACAGATTTTTGTCTCCCTTGAGCATATCCGAGATTAACACCCACTTGTTCAGGTTTCCTTCCGGAATGGCAATATTTACATCCTGTTTCCCATCCGGTACCGGCTCGTTCTTCCAGTTGTACGGCTGAAAGCGAATCGTTATGTTCTTCAGGGAAGAATTCACCGCGCCGTCAATCCGGTAGGTTGTCCCGGGGACTATCCCTTTCGCGGACGTTAAAATCTGCCCGCTGACGCTGTCTGCCATCGACTCCATCTTGCCGCTCCAGGAGCCGGAAAACGCCTGTTCATTCGTCCTTTTGTTGACACCCTTTTCTTCACGCTTCATTTCAGGCGTTCCTCCCCAGTACCCTGTCCCGGCCGGACCGAACTGCCCCCAGAAATCAGGCAGTCCGTCGTTATTCTCATCCAGCTCAAAGCCCGGATTGACAACATAGTTATGGTTTGCCGGAACCGGGTAGTCTTTCCTTATGGAATAGACGCGGAAACGGTCAACCGCCGCCGGACCCGGAAGAAACCGCATCCACTCGCCCATGTCACATGCCGAAACGGGGATGCCCCGTATGCTGTCCTGCAGAACTTCATCAAGGTACAGCGCCGCATACCTTTCTTCCTCCGTCCCTGACAGTTTGTATGTAACCGTTATTTTATGCCACTCTCCGTCCTGCCAGCCTGCGCAGGCGCCGTAAAGGTTTGCGTTTTCATACCGCCTTCCCATGCTGGTCTTTTCATCAAACCTTACGCCGATTTCCTTAACGGCCCCGTATGTGGCGCCGGAGTGGGAAATGAGCATCTGGTTCAGCGTGCCGTCTGTAAGAACCTTCAGCATGCGAAACCCGCCCGGAGTATGCCTGAAAGAGCGCTCCTTTGCCACCCATTCCGGCCGGTACCAGTATTCAACAGTCCCCTCGTTCAGGTCAATGTTATCCTTTGCAGGAAAGACTATCTCCTGTCCTGCGGGTATATATGCGGCGTTCCCGAACTTCCCGGTTTTGAACTCTACGCCTGCGCCCGCCTTGCCGCCGTTTTTCTCCAGAGCCTCCCTGCTTTCGAATTCCTCCTGAAAAAGAAGCTCTTTTTTCTCCTGTGCCTGTTCTTGCGCCTGCGCCTTCATGCAGATGCATACGGACAAACACAGCAACGCAACCGCACGTAAATCAATCCTTTTCATGTTCGTCTCCTCATTCAAGGAACAGCACGCCCCAGGACGCCGGGGAACCGTCCAGCGAAGCCCATTTCATCTGTATATCCCTTCCTTTATGGGGTTTGTCCGTCTGCGCCTCATATTTTGCCACCCCGTCGGTATCGTCGTCATCCACCGCATAATCGAATCCGACCATCGCTCCTTTTTGGGGCTTGAACCCGCGGAAGAGCCCCACGGGTATCCGCACTTCCAGGATATATCCTGTCTCCGTCAGCGATGAGGCAGTTTTTATCGTCTCGGTGCTGCCGGTGTATGCCCCGAAAACGGCAACCGTGCCGGGTGTGCCGTCAGCAAGGGTCGGGGATGCCAGAATCTGGTAATCGTCGGAGTTCCATGTCTTCATCCAGAAATCGCCCGCAAGATCGATATCAAGGAAAAATTCCACGCAGTCAGCAAGGTATATGTAGAGAGGATTCTCTTCCACCCTGCTCTTTATTGCGGGGTTGAGCATTACCTTTTCATCTTTTATTTTTGCAAGAAAATAGAGATACTCGTCATCCCACATTGAATAGAGCTTTGCCGAGCAATCCTGTTCTCCCGTCCAGGGAATTCCCTGCACCTTCCATGCAATCTGGTCAGCGCGGTCGATTAAAGCGGCCGGCAGATTCCCGGGCCAATTATTTCCGGCGCCTTCCATCTCCGGTCTTCTTTCAGCCCTGAAGGACCTCATCACACATATTGTATCGGTTGCGGTATGTTTTTGTCCCCGTGCGGTAATAACGAAAGAACACGTATCTGCCCCCGACGGCTGGAAGCGGTCAAGGGGGAAAACGATATCCCTGCTTTCGCGGATTGCAAGTCCCTCGAAATTCACCTTCTTTACAGCCGGTGAGAACCCCGGGGGAAGTTTGTCAACAGCCACGGCGCCGGAGAGCCCTTCATTAACCGCCTCGTTCAGAACCTTTACAATCAATGCGGGTTTGCCGTCAAGATTTCTGATGCGCGGCCCCTCGCAGGAAAACAGGACGGTCTGCAGTTGCGTATTTCTGAATGCGCTCTTCATCTCCTCTACGGTTATCTTTTTGTCGCCGATAATGTAAAATGGCTGTATGCCCGCATCTATCAGAAGATTGCCTGACTTCGCTCGCGATGTTCTGACCGGATTGCCCATAAGGTCCAGCACGGTTACAGACCTGTATGAAACCGGTATTTCAATCTTCTGCGGCTTGTCTGTCTGAAAGAAGACAACAGGGACCCCGTTTTTTTCAATAAAGTAGCACTTATTGTCTCCGCCCAGGTCAACCGTGCCTTTAGGTTCGCCGCCGTCAATCAGCTCGTTGAACGCGTCTATCGCTGGCAATATGGGACGCGGAGAAAGGTCATGCTCAAAAAGCGAGCCCGTGGGTCCGTAAAAAATCGGTGAGGGCAGCCACGCGTGAATGAACTGCCTCCGGACGCCGAGTGCGAAAGTCTCGGCGAATATGCCGATTCCCCTTACCGCCTGTTCAACGGGCGTGAACTGCCAGTTTCCGAACCCGTACGCCAGCGGAGCTATCTCCATGCTTATCATGTCATACAGGGACTGTGACGGCAGGAGCGTCTCGGTATCCCACCAGGGCATATTTCTGTGTTTTTCCGGCACCAGTTCCTGCAATTCCCGGTATGCCGAGCGGGAACCGGGTTTGCCATAGTGGGAATAATATCCGTGCGCCGAAATAACGTCGGTATATTCAAGCGTTCCGAGCTCTATAAGGCTTTTTGTCCAAGAGGTGAGGTTTCCTCCAAGGTCGCTTGTCGGACAGAGCCCTATAACCGTATCATCCGGGCGGACGGATTTTACAGTTTCGTATGAAACCTTCTGCAGTTCATAGAACTCTTTCGGAGAAAATCCCGAATTGGAAGAGGGCTCATTAAACGTTTCCCAGTAGTTTATGGAGGGAGCCGCCTTTAACAATTTTTCAAGATACATGCGGTATCCGTCAAGGTCAAACAACGGGAGCCCGGTTCGCACGCTTTTCGTCCCAGAGGTTATCCAGGCAGGCCCGCGGAAGTTGCCCGCGCCTATTGTCGGCATAAGGTTGACGCCGAAACCCTTATAATATCTGGCCATGGATTCCACGTGTTTGTCGTATAATCCGCCTTTCTCCTTACGGCAGACAAACATGGGAGAAAGGGAATCCGTTCTTTGCCAGTGAATTCCGAGGTCCCTCAGGATTTCATGAAACCAGCCGGGACGGGGACCTGTGTAAAAAAAGTCTCCTTCGGGGTTCCATCCGAGAGGACTCATTCCGAAATCGCCGTGCACGCCGAGATAGGATTTTTCTGCCGGCACGGACTTTGCAGGGTCGAGGCGGCTGATAAAACAAAAGATAAACCTGCTTGCGGAAACTGTTTTTCCTTCCATGCAAAGCTCAGCGTCAATCGCGTAGCTTCCCCGAGAAAGAACGGGGACATCGTATCGTATGTCATGGCGCATTTTATCTTTTGGCGTTTTCAGTGTCCGTGTGCCTATGACCTCTCCTGTGTAGAGATTGCGCGTTGTAATATTAACAGAATGTTCACTGCGGGGTTTTGTGGTATATATTGCTATCGTTGCGGGTGGAGGCTTTTCTCCCAGATAGAAGATGTTTCCGTCCCGCGGATGCCGCACATTAATCTCTGCGTCATTGCCCGGTGCATAGTCTGTCAGGCCGCCTTCTTCAAGTTGTATCCCGTCAATCCAGATTGCGGCGCCTGGGGAATCGTAAAAAAAGACCGAAAAGAAATACCTTTTCTTGTAAGTGGGGAATTTCTCTCCTTCGGTGAGGGTGCCGGTTACGGAATATCTTTTCCATTCTCCATCCAGTACGGCGGCGCCGTCTATCCCTACGGAATGGGCGCCCCTTGTGGAAGTAAGCTGGAAGCCTAACCTGACCGGCTTGTCGGCTTTTGCATATAATGAAAGGGTATATTTCTTCCCCGGTTCCAGTATATAGACCCGGCTGTTCAGTCCGTACCTGCCGCGCCTCACGGCATTTATCCTGAGACTTTTACTTCCGTGCGCGGAGGTTGTTTCGTCTATCTCGTATGGAAAAATGTAGTCATCCCTGTCTCCCAGCAAATAGGAGTGCCGCACCTGGAAGCCCTTCATGCCTGTCTCAAAACTGGAGCCTTCGGTAAACAGGTTTATTCCCGAAGTCTGTCCCTGCCCCGGAAAAAGCCAGAACAATAGGTATAGCGATAATAATGTTTTTTTTAACACTCTGTCTCCCTGCTAATTAAACAGCTTCCCGTTATTGAAGAGGACTTGATGTATAGGTTCCGTTCTGGTAATAGGCATTGTTGGGCCACCAGCACCATATGATGCGTTCGCCGCAACCGGAACTGCCGGGTGTCGTATAACCGACACTGCCGTCGGCTTTCAGAAAATTCATACCGCCGTTGTGGCGCCACATGAACCTGCCGGTGTCACCGTAGTTGGAATACGGGACACTGGCACGCGGAGAGCCAACGCTGTGGCAGTAGCTTGCCGAATACTGCGCCTCTATGACCAGCGTGAGGGCAATGGGCGTTCCTCCGGCTTTGCAGTTCTTGGGATGCCCGAAATTCCAGCCGGTATTACCCAGACAACCATAGTCGGCCATGTGCAGGTTCATATGGTACGCCTGGCGCGCTCCCGGAGGGTGCGCCGTACCCACAGTGCTCGGGCACCAGAATACCGCAGGAGTCAGCGTAGTCACGTTGTAGTTGATATACGGGGCTATCTGTCCGGCCCATGCGGTTTTGGTATCGCCCGGGCTGAAATTCTTCAGATCAGCCGCTTTCTGCGGGAACCAGCTGTCGTAATCCTGCGCGTACATCAGAAACCCGAGTCCCAGCTGTTTCAGGTTGCTTATACATACCGCCTGCCGCGCCCTTTCCCTTGCCTGCGAGAGTGCCGGCAGAAGCATTGCCGCAAGTATCGCTATTATTGCAATGACTACCAGCAATTCTATAAGCGTAAATCCTTTCTTCATGGCATGCCCCCTCCTTTTTCAAAGCAAACTTTTAAGGGTAGAAATTTCTTTTCTGCCTTGCCTGCAAAGCCCTTCAGTTGTTGCTCCCAGAGTTTAAACGCACACCTGCCCATCCTGTTAAACGGCATGAGGACATAGCAAGGATGTTCAATCTCTCTGTAGGTAAAAGGTGCTACAAAAGGTCGGTTCCTGTTTTTTTCGGCGTATTTCAGAGCTCCCCTGGCCGCCATCACGGAAACGAAGATTACCGCGTCCGGTCTTTCTTTCAGAGGCATTGAATTAAACTCCTCCATCGCCTCATATCCGTTTTCCTCAAGGTCGTTCTTTTCCATGCATATTTTTTCTTCAAAATCAAGAGAATGTTTTTTGAGAAAAGCCTTGTATCCCTCGATGGCATGTTCGCGGCTTCTCCTGATTCCTGCCGCGCCTCTGCTGCCGGTAACGAGACCGATTCTTTTGAAATGTTGCTTTGCCAGCCTGTCGCAGGTTTCTTCAACCGCCTTGCTGTAATTAAAAATCACCGCTGGTATCTCCAGTCCCGCATAGTCGTTGTTGACCACGACGAACGGAATTTTTTCCTCGCAAAGAAACATTATATCCGCGGTTGAGAGAGGAGACAGGATTATAAATCCGCCTATCTTTCTTCTTGAGATAAGGTGGTAGAGTGAAGAATGCCTATCGCGGGAGATAGACTGTTCTCTCGTGGTATAGAGATGCATGAAATAATTTTTGCTTCGCGCTTCTTCCTCGGCGCCCCTGATGATTTCCGAGATAAAGGGTTGTCCTGGGTTGAATATGTCAAAAAAGATTATGCCCAATTCCTTCGTGCTTTTCATGGACGGCGGGATTACCAAGCTTCCCTTGCCGACCTTCCGCTCAAGAAGACCTTCTTCCTGGAGCTCGTTCAGCACCCTTCTGGCGGTGGTATTGGAAACCTGGTATTGGCAGATAATCTTGCTCTCAGAAAGGAAGCCTTCCACGCTTCCGGACAGGATAGCTTCTTTAATCCGTTCTTTGATGACTATGTAGGCAGGTTTTTCCAGTACAGCTCTATCTTTATCCATTCCAGTTTCAGTTGTTATGCAAATGTCTGGAGTTATAATACTAATCTATCACAAAAAAACTAAAAAATCAAACTGTTTTTTTCAGCTCTTTCAATATTAGTTTTTTAAGTTGGTTGACCGTTTTCTCAAAAGTCTTCCTGCCGGTTTGCGGAGAGGAATAGCGGGGGTCTTCTTCTCTTCTTACCGCAAAATTCCCGTTGGGTCTGCCCCTGAAGGTCGGGTCATCGACGATGGCATATTTGACGTTGGAAAGCGGCTGGGATTTTTTCGGCAGGTTTTCCAGCCGCACGCTTTCAGGGTAATATGCCATGAGGGTTTCGGTTTCCTCCCTGGCGGCGTGCGACCACTTGTGTTTCGGGAAGTTCAGCATCGGCATGACATGGACTATATTCGCTTTTCTCTTCACCGCGAATTCTCTTTTCAGCCGGTCAATAACCGCCAGATGATTCTCTCCGCCGTGTCCGTTGACAATCACGATATTCTTGAATTTCCAGGAATCAATGAGCAGTTCCAGGTAATTCCGTAGGATTGCAGCAAAAACCTCCTCCCTGAAGTAGAGACTGGGCAGGCTGTTGCCGGGAAAGTCCATACCCTCTATGTATTCATTTCCCCTGAAACCGATATTCTTCAGCATCTGTTCGCTTCTTTCCCTCTCGGTTCCGAGAAAAAGCGTCGGCAGTACAACGCCTCCTGTTTTTTCCGCCAGCATGCATGCCGCCAGTTCTGCTCTCAAAGGGTCAAGTCCCACAGGCAGGTGCGGACCGTGCCATTCAAGCGGAGCCAGCGGCAGGTAAATCAGAGAGGTGCGTTTGCGCTCTCTTATTATCTCGTCGGGTCTTAAAAACTGAGCAAGCGTTCTTTTCATTTTTATTCCG
>JAKJFI010000155.1 GCA_022704985.1 Candidatus Omnitrophota bacterium
TAAGGAAGAAAAAATACTCGTTGCGGTAGGCAGGACACCTAATCAATCCGCCGTTGAAAACCTTGGACTTGATACGAAAAACGGGGGGATAAACACTGACGGACTTCTGAAAACGAGTATTGAAAACATCTATGCGATAGGCGACGTCAACGGAAAATACCCCTATGCGTATGTCGCAACGAAAGAAGGCACAACAGCCGCGGCCGCAATAGCAGGCGAGAATGCAGATGAGATGGACTACGAAAATATCCCTGAGACGATATTCACACATCCCGAGATAGGCACCTGCGGCATTACGGAAAAACAGGCAGTAGATAAAGGACTGAACGTGTCCGTGGGGAAATTTCCGTTCGCCGCGCTTGGTAAGGCATATGCTGAGAAACACACCGAAGGTTTCGTGAAGGTGGTTGCGGACGCCGGCAGTAAAGAAATCCTCGGAATTCATATAGCGGGAAAAGGAGCCACTGAACTGGTTTCTTTCTCTACGCTCGCTATTAAGAACAAATTGAAGGTTGAAGCCATTGAAAAGACACTCTTCTGCCACCCGACCTATGCAGAAGGAATAATGGAAGCTGTAGAGGACGCAAACAAGAAAAGCGTACACCTCCCCCCGGCAAAGAAACAGGGGTAATCCATTCATCTTCCTCTCCATTTTTTCTCCTTTCCAATCTATACGGGAGAAAGGCAGAGGAAACAGAAATAGGGCGAAAGGAGAAAACAAATGAATACGAGAGAACGGTTTGTCAGGACGCTGACCGGAGATAAAGTGGACAGGGTCCCTTTTATCAAGGTATTCGGCAGTACAAACGAAGTTCACAAGGAATGGGAAGCCGAATACCCGGGGATTGGAAAGTGCATAGACAAACTGCTGGGTTTTGAGGGGACATACAGGGGATGGGCGACTACGCCGGTCAACATGTCCGCCTCAAGACTGGACGAAGAGGCGATTCTTAAAGAAGACAACGAGATAACACTGCTGAAAGGCGGCGACGGCACCGTATGGCAGATATATAAGAGCGGCGACTATCATAGACATGCTGTCAGCTGGCCGATAACAACAAAAGAGAACTGGAATTCATACAGGAAAAAGCACCTTGACCCTGACGACCCGGCACGTTTTCCTGCAAACTGGAACGAACTGGTAAAAGAATATAAAACGCGCGATTACCCGCTCCAGCTCACACACGGAGGAGTCTATGGATTCACGAGAGACAAGATGGGCGACGAAAACCTCGCGTATGCTTTCTATGATACGCCCGAACTGGTTCGCGATATAATGAACTACTACACAGAGATGGCTATACATATCTGGAAAAAGATGCTGCAAGATGTTGAGTTTGACCTGATAGAATGCTGGGAAGACATGGCTTCAAAAAACGGCTCTCTCATATCTCCCAAAACCTTTCGTGAATTCATGACGCCCTGCTACAGAAAAATCGCCGCATTCGCGAAGGAGACCGGAATAAAGGTCATACTGGTCGACTCCGACGGTTTCATAGAAGATCTCACCGAACTTATGCTTGAAGGAGGAGTGACCGCTCTCTATCCCTACGAAGTGCTTGCAGGCAACGACGTTTCCCGAACGCTTGACCGCTATCCGAAGGTAGGAATCATAGGCGGTCTGCGCAAGGAATGCATGTATGAGGGAAAGGATTCTATCGACAGAGAGATAGAGAAGGCGCGCATGCTGATAAGAAAAGGCAGGTTCATACCCGGACCCGACCATTTTGTTCTTAAAACCTGCACTTTTGCCAACTACCGCTACTTTATGGAACGCCTTCGTGAAGTAGTAATGACCACTCCTGTCGAAGTATGATGTAAGGGTTCAATCAGAAGAGGAGTTTTTTTGCCGCGGCGAGCCCCTTTTCCACGTCGATGCCGCACCCTGCCTGTTTGAGTCCCACACCGACGGCGGTTATGGCGGTC
>JAKJFI010000156.1 GCA_022704985.1 Candidatus Omnitrophota bacterium
GGAAAGAGAGAAGCTCGGTTCAACGGGCATAGGACAGGGTATAGCTGTTCCGCACACCAAGACGGAGCAGATAGAGGACCTTGTCGGAGCCGTCGGAATCTCGGCAGACGGTGTTTCATTTGACGCTCTTGACGGAGAGCCTGTATATATCATTTTTCTGATACTGGCTCCCACAAAGTCAATCGGTCTCCACCTGAAAGCCCTTGCCAAGATTGCACGTCTTTTGAAGGATAAGACGTTTCGGAATGCCTTGCGTAAATCCACCCAGCCGTCTGAAGTCATAAAGATAATCACGGAGGACGAAGAGAAGCTCAACATGGCGTCCTGAAAAGTAAAAATGAAACGCATGAAAGGTATCGGAGTTTCCTCTGGCATAGCCATAGGAAGGGCGTGGGTGTGGGAACATTCGTTCCTTAAATTTCCCGAGCATTCAATTGAAAGAGAGTCTATCGACAACGAGATAGACAGATTCAGGGACGCCCTCAGGAAAACCGAAGCGCAGGTAAAGCAGATTCAGGAGAATTTCAGGGATGAGGTGGGCACTCAATACGCCGACATATTTTCCTTCCACCTGGCTTTTCTCGGAGATGCCATTCTTAAAGGGGAAACGGAACGTATTATCCGAGATGAAGGAATAAACAGCGAGAGCGCTCTGAACAGGGTGATACATAAGCTGGGAAAAGACTTCAAGAAGAAAGAAACTGATTTTCTCAGCGACAGGAGAAGAGACCTGCTTGACGTTATAGAACGAATAATCAACAATCTCCAGGGCTCAGATTCTTCAAAAATAAAGAAATTCAAAGATGAGATAATAGTAGCGAGAGACCTGTCGCCAAGTCAGACCGTATCACTGGACAAGGATTACGTTGTTGGGTTCATTACAGAAATAGGAAGCAAGACGTCGCATGCGGCGATTGTTGCAAAAGCGCTGGAAATTCCAGCGGTTATCGGTGAAGGAGCAACCAGGGAAATCAAAAACGGGGACAGGATTATACTGGACGGCGATGCCGGACTGATTCTGGTAAATCCGCCTGCATGCGTTGTTGACGAATACGTTGAGAAAAGGGAAGCCCTGACCCGTCTGAAGAAAAATCTTTTTCTGATAAGGGACCTTCCGTGCCAGACGAAGGACGGCAGGAGTATCAGTCTTCATGCCAACATAGAATTTCCCGAAGAAGTCGAGACCGCTAAAAAATACGGCGCAGAAGGTATCGGGCTGTACAGGACTGAATACCTTTACCTTAACAGAATGGACCTGCCGTCGGAAGAAGAACAATTTCTTGCGTACAAAAACGTAGCGCAGAAGATGGACGATAACAAGCCGGTCATAATCAGAACGATAGATATAGGTGGAGACAAGTTTGCATCCGCCCTGCCCTACACGGAGGAGCTTAATCCGTTTCTTGGATGGCGGGGCATACGTTTCTGTCTTCAGAGAAAGGATATATTCGAAACACAGCTGCGCGCTATACTGCGGGCGGCTGTTTACGGCAACCTTAAAATCATGTTCCCCATGGTTTCTACGATAGAAGAGGTAATTCAAGCAAAAAAGTTGATTGAGAGCGTCAGGACAGACCTTCAAAAAGAAAAGCAGAAGTTTGCGGATGAAATTGATATCGGTATAATGGTGGAGATACCTTCCGCCGCGCTGATAACGGACAGATTTGCCGATGTAGCGGATTTTTTCAGCATCGGCTCCAACGACCTGGTGCAGTATACACTGGCGGTTGACAGAGGCAACGAAAAGATAGCCCACCTATACCAGCCTTGTCATCCTTCGGTTCTGCAGCTCATCAGAATAACGGTGGAAAACGCATCAAAGAACAAGATATGGGCAGGATTGTGCGGCGAGATGGCTTCCATCCCTGAAATTGCGTGCCTTCTGGTGGGGATGGGCATGGAGGAACTTAGCATGGCGCCCG
>JAKJFI010000157.1 GCA_022704985.1 Candidatus Omnitrophota bacterium
TTGAAAGATACGTTGCGGATAGGGGGGACCGGAACATGTCATGTCAGGTGTCAGTTAATCAGCAGGTCAGCGGGAAGAAGGTCGCAGTTGTGGGGTCAGGCCCCGCAGGTCTTACATGTTCAGCAGAACTTGCAAAATGCGGCGTTAGAGTAACGGTTTTCGAAGGACTGCATAATCCCGGAGGCGTTTTGGCTTACGGCATACCTGAATTCCGTCTGCCCAAGGAAATCGTGAATAGTGAGATAAAACTGTTGGAAAAACTCGGCGTAGATATACAGACGGATGTCATTATAGGAAGAACTCTTACCATTGACGATCTGTTTGGTATGGGTTACAACGCGATTTTCGTTGCTTCGGGGGCAGGTCTGCCGTCTTTCATGGAAATTCCGGGTGAGAATTATCTGCGGGTCTATTCCGCGAATGAATTCCTCACCAGGGTCAACCTGATGAAGGGATACCTGTTCCCTGAGTATGACACGCCTGTGACTACCGGAGAAAAGGTTGCTGTTGTCGGCGGCGGCAATGTAGCTATGGACTCAGCGAGATCTGCGCTCCGTCTCGGCGCAAGGGAGGTCACTGTTCTTTACCGGAGGACGGAAAACGAGATGCCTGCCAGAAAAGAGGAATACGAGCATGCGCAGGAGGAAGGAATCAAATTCATATTTCTCGTTCAGCCGCTGGAGATAACTGGAGATGAGAAAGGATATGTCAAAGGTATAAAGGTGATACATAACAAACTGGGAGAACCCGATGAGAGCGGCAGGCGGAGACCTGTGCCGGTTCCGGGGACAGAGGAAAATATCCCCGTAGATTGCGTGATTGTTGCAATAGGGCAGAATCCCAGCCCTCTGGTCCCGTCAACATACAGGAAGCTTGATACCGGCCGAAGGGGAAACATAACTGTTGATTCGGAAACGTGTGCGACCAACATACCCGGTATATATGCCGGTGGAGATATCGCAACGGGCGCGGCTACGGTTATAAGCGCCATGGGCATGGGCAGGAAAGCCGCCAGGAACATCTTAGGCTACCTTGTTAAGCAGGCATGAAACAGCTGTGTGTTTCACCCCGCCTGAGTAAAAAATCCATTCAGAAATTTCGCGTTTTTATGCGTGTAAAATTGCGTGCCTGCATTGACAGATAACCCGAGAGTGTGTTAAGGTCTATAGAGGAAAACAGATAAAAAAACATTAGCTCCTCACAATACGCTCGCAACGATAGAAAACCCCGGTTCGGGGTAGAGTGAATCTAAAGTCCCGCACCTTGAAAGCGTATCAGGGGAAGGTTCAGGACAAGGGAGGATGAAAAATGGGCGGAGTAGCACTGATAATCGGGATAATAGTGTTCATGTTTCTGGCAAACACGATAAAGATAGTGAATGAATACGAAAGGGGAGTCATCTTCAGGCTGGGAAGACTTGTCGGGGCGAGAGGACCAGGGCTTTTCTTTTTAATCCCGATGGTTGAGAGAATGGTGAAGATAAGCCTGAGGACGGTGACTTTTGACGTAACGCCGCAGGAGGTAATGACGCGCGATAACGTGCCTATCAAGGTTAACGCGGTTGTATGGTTCAGGGTTATGGATCCGGCAAAGGCCGTGGTTTCCGTAGAGAATTACCATCTTGCCACGATGCAGCTTGCACAGACCACCCTGCGAGGGATTGTCGGACAATTTGAACTGGACCAGATACTTTCCGAAAGGGACACTGTAAATCAGCAGTTGCAGCAGATAATAGACGAGCAGACCGATCCGTGGGGGATAAAAGTCAGCATAGTTGAAATCAAGGAAGTGGAACTTCCAGATACGATGAAACGTTCAATGGCAAGACAGGCGGAGGTTGAGAGAGACAGGCGTGCAAGGGTTATCAACGCGGAGGGTGAATACCAGGCATCCGAGAAACTGATGGAGGC
>JAKJFI010000158.1 GCA_022704985.1 Candidatus Omnitrophota bacterium
GGGCCACTCGGCAAGCGCCTGCTCCTTTTAAACTCCGTGGTTTCCGAAGAAAACGCCAAGGAAAATGCGGAGGGGACAGGGTTTGATGTTGACGAGTACCCTGCAATATACAATACTCCTTACCAGGGCGCTCAGGACATGATAATTCTTGACAACTACAGAAGGAGCAATTTTGAACAGTATGGCATCAGGAACGAACGTCTTGGAGAACTGCAAAAAGAGGCCGCCGCCATTTTGTCCAAGGCGACGGAATCTCTGGAAGATGCCAGATGGTATGACTTCTTAAAATATTCACGGCAGTCCCAGGCAGTGGAATCGCGGGCTTATCCGGATGTCAGGAATACCGCAAACGACGTAATCAAGGGAGTCATTTTCTACTTTATGCTCCTTCTGCCCTTCGCTTATTTCGGGGAGCGCCTTCTGTTTGGTTTTGCAAAACTCGAAAAACGCATAGCGGGAATTTTCGGTATATTTCTGGTTATTTACTGGATTATGAGATGGGTTCACCCTGCGTTCAAACTGACCGAAGCGCCGGAGATAATCCTTCTTTCGTTCATAGTTCTCGCATTGTCTATGGTGGTTCTTTCAATTGTCGCATCCAAGTTTGAGGAACAGATGCGGCAGTTGAAGATGGAAACCTCCAAGGTTTACGAAACCGACGTGGGCAGGATAACTGCCACCGCGACCGCTTTTTCGCTCGGCGTGGCAAATATGAAGAGAAGGCCGGTAAGGACGGTGCTGACCGCAATAACCCTGGTACTTCTCACGTTTACAGTGCTTTCCTTTACTTCAATAAAATCTTATCTCAAATATAACCAGGTAATAAGGCCGTACAAACCGCTTTATCAGGGCGTTCTTTTCAGGGACCGTTCGTGGTCTCCGCTCATGAGCACGGCTCTTGACTATACCGAGAACGAATTTTCGGGCCAGGGAGTTATTGCTCCGCGTTCATGGTTCATTCTTGACGAACTGGGTAACAGGACCGCAATCGAGATACGGTACGGCGCAAATACCTTTTTTGCATCGGGTATTCTCGGCCTGTCGCCGCAGGAGATTACTCCGGTAAAGGAAGCCATTGTGACTGGAGAATGGTTTACGGACGGTTCGGAGAAGTCCGTCTTGATATCCCGCAAGATAGCGGAAGAGATAAAACTTAAGCACGGGGACGTGGGAAGCGCCAGTGTCAGGATATACGGGAATAGGTTTTTGGTGAAAGGCATATTTGACGATGTGAAAGTCAACGAGATAAAAGACCTCGACGATGAAAAAATTACGCCCGTGGATTTTTCCGTCATGCCCGAAAGAGAAGTTTCGAAGATGAAAATGGAAAAATCCGCACAGGTGTTCACATCGCAGACAAGGATGGAGTCCTTTGTGCATACCGAAGCGGAAAACATCGTGATACTTCCCCATCGTACGCTGATGAACATGAGAGGGACGCTTCATTCCGTTGCTGTCGAGTTCGACAAAGGCGTTGAAGGCAGTTCTGCCGTTGAAAGTTTCATTTCAAAACTTGCCGTCATAATTTTTGCCGGCCTCGGCGATAAAACGTTTATTTACAGCAGTATGGGGCTTACCTCTTTTGCCGGCATCAGCAATCTTATCATCCCCATTCTCATAGCTTCTCTGATAGTCCTTAACACGATGCTCGGTTCGGTTTACGAAAGGATAAGGGAAATCGGGACATACAGCGCCGTCGGACTGGCTCCTGTCCACATATCCTCGCTTTTCCTTGCCGAATCGCTCGTGTATGCCGTTATAGGTTCGGTTACAGGCTATCTTCTCGGGCAGGTTGTCGCCAAGATACTTATGGCTACCGGTATGTTGAAGGGACTGATACTTAACTATTCTTCGCTTTCCGCGGTTTTCGCCACCATCAT
>JAKJFI010000027.1 GCA_022704985.1 Candidatus Omnitrophota bacterium
GGCAGGAATATCTGATGGAGGCTTTTGCAAAAATAGCGGGAGATTTCCCCGAGGCGAGACTCATGCTTGTCGGCGATGGAATCCTGAAGGCGAACCTTGAGAGCTTCGCACGCAAACGCGGGGTCTTTGAGAAGGTGATATTTACAGGGCTCGTCTCTCCTTCGAAAATACCCGGGCTGATTTCTGCCATGGATATTCTCGCCCATACAAGTTTGAGGGAGGGGCTGCCGAAGGCCGTTGCGCAGGGCTTTGCGGCTGGCCGGCCAGTTCTTGCGTTTGACGTTGACGGCTCCAGGGAGCTGGTTGTGAATGACCGGACGGGGTACCTGATTCCTCCGGGAGACGTGAAGCTTCTTGAGGAAAAATTGCGTTTTCTTTTGCAAAATCCCGCAATATCTTATAAAATGGGAGAGGAAGGCAGGAGAGTGGTGCTGAAACTTTTTCCCGTTGAGAAAATGGTTGATGCAATAGAGGAAATTTATAAAGAAGTGATGCCGTAAGAAAATGCCAGGCAGAAACGATTGCGATTATATCGTCATAGAAAAAAGAGCAGGAAGTCTTGAGTGTATCTCGGATTTCATACAGGAGAGAAGCCTCTCGGTGAAACTGGGATTCCGAAAGACGTGGGAACTGATGCTGGTGGTTGACGAGATCTGCTCAAACATCCTTTCGCATTCCACTTCCACTGACAGCACTTTTAAGATAACCTGGCGATACGATGGAAACCGCGTTACCGTTGAGATTCTTGACAGGGGGTTTCCGTATAACCCCCTGAATCCCGCGGACGAGGATGACGAAGGTGAATCTCTCGGCGCAATGAACACATACATGATAGACAGTATGGTTGATAGCGCCGAGTACCAGAGAATAAACGAAACTAACAGGGTATGCATAATGAAATGCCGGCGCAAAGAAAGCAACTGCAGGAAACAAACGGCCGGACGCAATAAAAACGGGAACGGAGAAAATGGCTGAAAATAAATTTCCAGCAATACAGCTCGCGCTTGATTTCACTGAGCTGACAAGGGCTTTGAAGGTGGCGGTTGAGGCTTCCTTGGCCGGTATCGAATGGATAGAGGCGGGAACCCCGCTGATAAAATCCGAAGGATTGGGAGTCTTGCGGGCGCTGCGCAAGGAGTTTCCCGGCAGGAAGATTATAGCGGACATGAAGATAATGGATACCGGAAGGATTGAAGCGGAGATGGCTTTCAAGTCCGGTGCGGACATAGTGGTGGTGATGGGAAACGCTTCCGACCGCACGATAGTGGAAGCCGTGGAAGCTTCCGCAAACTACGGCGGCGAGGTGATGGCCGACCTCCTGGAAGATGCCGCTACGGTGAAAAGGGCGAAGGAAGTTGAGAAGTTAGGGGTTCATTATATCGGGGTGCACATCCCTATAGACCGGCAGATGACGGGAGACATTTCTTTCGGCATGCTGAAGGAGATAGCGGGCGCGGTCAACGTGCCCGTGGCGATTGCGGGCGGTCTTAACTCCGAGAACGCCGCGGATGCGTTGAAAGCGGGCGCGTCAATCCTGATAGTGGGGGGAGCGATAACCAAATCCCCGGACGTGAAAAAATCCGTGGAGCAGATGAAGAAAGCCGTCGAGGGCAAGAAGATAAAGACGCAGTTATACAAGCGCGCTTCTATGGATAACGTCAGGGAGACTCTTCTCAGGGTTTCCACCGCAAACATTTCAGACGCCATGCACCGCAGAGGCTGGTTGAGAGGATTGGCCCCGGTGTTGAAGGATAATTTCAAGGTGGCGGGCAGTGTCGTTACGGTGAGAACCTATCCCGGAGACTGGGCGAAACCCGTTGAGGCGATTGATATTGCGGAAGAAGGCGATATAATTGTTATAGATGCAGGAGGGGTCAGCCCCGCGGTTTGGGGTGAGCTTGCAGCCAACAGTGCCATGGTGAAGAAGGTCGCCTGTGTGGTCATATACGGCGCTGTAAGGGACGTGGAAGAGATTAGGGAGATGAAACTGCCTGTTTTCGCAAATATAATGTGTCCGGAGGCCGCAGAGCCCAAAGGATTCGGGGAGATAAATGTTCCCATAAGGATAGAAGGATATAATATATTCCCGGGCGACTGGATTGTCGGAGATACCGACGGTGTTGTGGTGATACCGAAGGATAAGGTTGTCGAGGTTGCCAATCGCGCGATGGATGTGCTGGAGAGGGAAAATAGGATAAGGAAGGAGATAATGGACGGCGGAACGCTGAACAGTATCACCGAACTGCTCAAGTGGGAAAAACCCAAATGATACTGACTCCATTTCATCCGGATAGCATCGTTGGCTTTGTTAAAATGCGTGTTTTTGGCAGGGCTTGTTATCCGGCGAACCGAATATTACCTGCTGAATGGCGTGGAGGAAAAACTTGAATAGAATTTTGAAGAAAGAGGTACTGGGAGAGAAGATAAAAAAAATAGAGGTTGAGGCGCCCCTGATAGCAAAGAAGGCGCTTCCCGGTCAGTTTATAGTTTTGCGGGTGGACGAAAAGGGTGAACGGATACCTCTGACGATTGCCGGCGCTGATGCGGCAAAAGGTACCATAACCCTTATATTTCAGGAGGTGGGCACCTCCACTTCAAAACTCGGGATGCTTGGCGAGGGAGACGAAATACTGAATCTTGCCGGACCGTTGGGTAACCCTGTTGAGATTGAAAAATACGGCAGGGTATGTATCATCGTCGGGGGAGTGGGGGCGGCGTTCGTTTACTGGATGGCGAAAGCGTTCAAGGAGAAGGGCAACCACCTTATCACGGTGATGGGCGCCAGGAATGAGAAGCTCCTGATATTGGAAAACGAGATGGGAAACGTCAGCGACGAGCTTATCATAGCAACCGATGACGGCAGTAAGGGAATGAAAGGGTTTACTACCGACGTGCTTCTTGACCTTATTTCCGGGGATAAGAAGATTGACTACGTTCTTACCGCGGGTCCAATCCCTATGATGAAGAAGGTGAGTGACATAACGAAGAGGTACGGAATAAAGACCATCGCAAGCCTGAATCCAATAATGGTTGACGGGACCGGCATGTGCGGCGGCTGCCGCGTGACGGTTGCCGGCAAGGTGAAATTTGCCTGTGTTGACGGGCCGGATTTTGATGCGCACAGCGTGGACTTTGACGAGCTTTTGAGCCGAAACGCTCTGTACAAGTCTCATGAAGAACAGTCCTACAAGTGCAAAATAGGTCTTGATACCTGATTCTCCTATCCCTTTCTGCTAACTTCCTTCGCTCCTCTTGAGGAGAATGACAGGATGAAGGGGAAATGGCAATAGTGAGCAGTAAAGGTGAACATTCTAAAACTGGATGAAGGCGATATCAGTCAACTGCTGGAAACAACAGAAAAAATACTGCGTGCCGGCGGCGTGGCGATAGTACCTACCGATACGGTGTACGGTCTGGTCTGCGATGGGCGAAACGTTGCGGCAAAAGAGAAAATTTTTCAGATAAAAAGCAGACCGGAAACCAAGCCGCTCATAGGATTCGTTGATACCGTTGAAAAGGTGCAAAGGTTTGCGGAGGCGCCTCCGGAAAAGATGAACCTTCTAAAGAAAAGCTGGCCTGGTGCGGTGACTTTCGTGCTGAAGGCGAAGGGAGAGAAACTTTCCCGCATGACTATGGAAACGGATACTATTGCCTTCAGAATCCCCAACCATAAATTTATTCTTGAACTGGCAGGTAAGTTTGAGATTCTTGCCTCGACGAGCGCCAACATATCAGGGGAGAAAGCCCCGTGCAGGATAGAGGAGATACCGGAAGACCTGAAGGAGAAAGCGGGTATCGTCATAGACGGTGGTAAAACGCCCGGCACCCCCTCCTCTATCTTCGACCTCACAACCAGGGAACATCTCAGATTAAGGTAACAATACAGGAGGAAGCAATGAGAGTGGGATTCGGAAGCGACCATGCGGGTTTTGAATTAAAAGAGTTTTTAAAAGAGAAAATCAAGGATGAGGGTTACGAAATAATTGATTACGGCACGCACATCAAGAAATCAGTGGATTATCCGGATTATGCCGAGAAGTTGGCGAGAGGCATCCAGAACAAGGATGTAGGCTTTGGAGTGCTTGTCTGCGGCACGGGGATAGGGATGAGCATCATCGCCAACAGGTATAAGGGTATAAGGGCCGCAAGGTGCTGCAGTATTCAGGATGCTGTTCTGACGCGTCAGCATAACGACGCTTTGGAAATCACGAAGACATTCCTGGAAACCCCTTTCCTGAAAGGAAGACACCTGCGCAGGGTGAATAAGATAAAAAGACTGGACAAATGAAGGCATAAACCGCCGAAAAGATTCCTTTTCATATATAAATTCAAATCGGTTAGAGGGATATCTTGCGCAGGTCGTCTTCGTCAAGTCCCAGGTAATGCCCTATCTCGTGAAAGAGCACCTTTTCAATCCTCTTTTCCAGTTGTTCCCTTGTTCTGCAGGTGCGTTCGATAGGACCCTTAAAAAGGGTAATCTTGTCGGGCATGATGAGCGAATAGCCGGGATTTTTTCTTTTTGGATAGGGTATCCCGTGATAGAGTCCGAGCAGGTTGGGAGATTTGCCTTCTTCCACGAAGAACTCCACGTTTTCAATTCTGTCCTTGATTATCTGCGGCAGGCTATCCCGTTTCTCCGCAACAATCTCCTCAAACTCTTCTTTCGTTATCTCCATGTTAGTAGAGTATAGCATGGTTCCGGGCAACCGGTGTAAGAAAGAGGGGGTTAAATTTTCTTTTGGTAAACATCCAACTGCATTTTTGTTCTGCATCTATGTGTTTGATTGTGTTAGTGTTAAAGTGTTAAAATGTGTCAAATTGCATCGCGCTGGAACAAGAAGAAATAAAAATGAATAAAAAACTTGTTCGGTATAATATGGAACTGCCGGATGTATGGGGAGGGGGACAACTTCTTGCATTCTCCGGTCTGGATGGCGCCACGGATTTTGAAAACGGTCTGTGTTTCAGGACTTTGCATGACGGAGCCGGACTTGAGTTGATGCTTCCCGCCGGAGCAAAAATAGTTTTCGGTCAGGGACTTCCGGAAGAGGCCGTCTTAACCGGTGACGTAATAGATGTCACCATGGGAACAGGAAGGGTTCGCGGCGTATTCCTGGATGCCCTGCATTTTCTAATAGAAGGAGAGTGCGCAATAGTTGAGAAATCCGAAAAAATCGCAGTCAAACAGGAAAGAAACGTTACACTGATTGGCGTGGAAGGTTTTTTTGTCCCGTCGAAAATAGGTGCCGACATAGAATCTTCTATTAATTCCCGGTTGAAGTGGCTGATGTCATTGAATGTCCCGGCCGGGTTTTCTGACGATGAACGTAAAAGTTTCCTCAAGGCCGCCTCAATCATGAAATCCCAGGTTTATACTCCTGCGGGTTTTCTGAAACACCGGTGGACAACACCCGACCGATGGCCTCACCGTAAGATGTGGTTATGGGATTCTGCTTTCCATGCAATAGGATGGCGGCACCTTGACATAAAACTCGCCCGGGAATGCGTCGCATCCGTTTTTGACAGCCAGTTCGAGGACGGGAAGATTTCATGCATGTGCGGACCTGACGTCAGGACGGAAGAGATCCAGCCGCCGGTTCTGGGAATGGCGGTCATGGCAATAGATTCTGTTGCGCACGACGCGCAGTGGCTCAAGGAGATTTATCCGGGATTGTGCAGGTACGTGAAATGGAACATTGCAAACCGCAGCTCCGGCGGCGGTCTGCTGGGATGGCGTATTGCGAAAAACTCCTTTTTGTGCCGCGGCGGCGAAACTGGCATGGATAACAGTCCGCGTTTTGACGGCAATATGCAACTGTATGCGGTGGATTTCAACGCCTATGTGGCATTGGAGTGTGAAAGTCTTTATAAGATTGCCCGCAAACTTGGCAGGGATGAAGATGCTGATTATTGGTTAGAACAACACAAGCGGTTCTTAAGGATGATAAACGAACATTTATGGGATGAAAAACAGGGAATCTATATGGATTGCGATGCGGAAACAGGCAAAAAAACGGGGATACTTTCCTCTGCGGGATTTTTGCCTTTAATATGTGGTGCGCCGTCAGAATACCAGGCAGAACGACTGGCGCGGCACCTGAATCCGAAGGGTTGTTTTGCTTCCAGATTGCCTGTGCCCTCAATCTCCCCCTGCCAGCCGGAGTTCTACTCAAAAGATATGTGGAGGGGGCCTGTATGGGCTAACCTTAACTGGATGATTTATAAAGGATTATTCCGGTACGAGCTTCATGACGAAGGAAAAACAATCGCTGAGAAAACCTTAAGGGAGATAGAGCGCTGTTACAAAAAATATGGAGCGTTTTTTGAATTTTATGACGATGCTGTGGAGATTGACCCGCCTGATTTGCTGCGGAAAGGGAAAACCGAGCAAGGCGCTGTCTTTCATCAGTCTATCCATGACTATGGATGGACTGCGGCGTTATACGTTGACTGGAAATATAAAGCGGGTTAATATGGATAGAGTCGATGGTGCCCTATTATCCAACGAACGTATTTAGCAATATGCCATACCTTACTATAACAGGATTACGGATATTCTTCACCGCGCGGGCAATATCTACAAGGTGCGCTGGTGCGGCAGGACAGAACATCTCCTGCCCTTTGTGCCGGAATGCGGCATAGATATCGTTGAGGCAATTACTGTCAAGCCGATGTCAACCCTGACAGTTCCGGATGCCCTGTATATGGTTGGAGATAATGTTGTGGCGCAGGGAGTTATGCAGGCAATATAGCCGGTTGATTTGACAAAGGGTTATGAAAGTTATACATTATTGCCCGTATTATTAATGGAGAAAGGTTAAATGATTATTATAGGCGAACTGATAAACGGAACGAGAAAGTCCATAGCGCAGGCAATCGGGAAAAAAGACAGGGAATTCATAAAGAAGATTGCGCAGAGACAGGCGGACTCCGGCGCAACTTATATTGATTTGAACGCGGGAACCGGCAAAGGGCAGCAAATGGAAATCTCCGACATGGAATGGCTTGTGGATATCGTGAATGAACTCGGAGAGATACCGATATGCCTTGATAGTTCCGACCCTGCAGTCATGCAAAAATGTCTGGGTATGATTAAGAGCCAGGATAGGATGATAAACTCAATCAACGGCGAAAGCGAAAGGATAGAGAAACTCCTTCCGGTCATAAAGGAAAATAACAGCTGTAAAGTAGTAGGGTTGACGATGGATGACGATGGTATCCCGAACAATGTTGATAAGCGGATTGAAATTACCTCAAAGATTCTGAATCTGCTGGAAGGTGTAGGAGTCAAAAGAGAAAACATCTTTATAGATGCGCTTGTCCAGCCAGTCAGCGTGGATGCGAAAAACGGCATTGTTTTCCTGGAGAGCATTAGAAGGATAAAAGCGGAGTTCCCCGGCGTGAAGACGACCTGCGGGCTTTCCAATATTTCTTTCGGTTTGCCGAACAGGAAATTGTTGAACAGGTATTTTCTTGCTCTCTCCATAGGATACGGACTTGACTCGGCTATCATAGACCCCACGGATGAAGGGATGCGGGAAGCCATCTGCCTGGCAGAGGCGTTGACAGGCAGAGATGAATATTGTATGAACTATATAAGGATGAGCAGGGAAAGTTCTTCTTAGTGGAAAAATTTTGTTAGGGTTTTGTAATTTTTTTCCACGACGGGGCGTGGCCCAGTCCGGCTTAGGGCACCAGAATGGGGTTCTGGGGGTCCCCGGTTCGAATCCGGGCGCCCCGACCAATCTAAACATTGCGAATTTTGCGGGCAGTTTGTTTGCTCGCTCGCCCCGCCAGCGGCGGGGCTTCGCTCGCATTTTTCCTTATATTTCGGCACAAAATCAAACGGACGGACAAAATCAAAAATCAGTTTTCTGTCCAGCAGGCGGCGGTTCGTTCCAATTTTTTCCGCAAACGATTTGATTTCATCAAAATCGTTTGACGAAGCCAGTTTTTCGGCGTGGTGAGCAGATAAAATCCAATCTTTCAATGGTTCAATCCAATTGTTTCCCTTTCGCCCAAAATCAGCCCTCTTTTTGTTGAGGTCTGTTTTTGTTTTGATAAGCTCGTCCTTTTTGGCAAGATAAGTTTCTTTTTCAATACTCCCGTCCAAAAAGGCGTTGACCAATTTATCAAGTTTCTGCTCGCTTTCCTTGATTTCTTTTTCCAGATTTTGGGCGAAAGATTGCGAAGACTGGATATTTTCTTTTTCCCACATTTCCACTTTGGCAAGCATTTTTTCTTTCCAGTCTTCGCAGAGAGCGACTTTTAAGATTTTGTTTTTCAACTGCTCAACCAGTAAATCCTCTCTTAAATATTTTTGCGAACAAGAGCCAAGCCGCTTGGTGCAACGGTAATATCTGTATGTCCCGCCGTTTCCGTGCGCCCATTGAGCGGTAATTGCCGCTCCGCATTCCCCGCAAGTCAAAAGTCCGGTAAACGGAAAATAATGTCTCTTTTTGGAATGGCGCGGCTTGGCTCTGTTTTTCAAAACTTCCTGCACTTTCTCAAAAGTCGCTCTGGAAACAATTGCCGGAAAACCGCCCTCGTAGGTTTCGCCATTATGGACAATCAAGCCGAGATAAACTTTGTTTGTCAGCATTCTTTGGAGTGTCGCCTTGCAAAGCGGTTTTCCGGTTCCGCTCACCACGCCCCAAAAACTCAGGCGTTGGCCCAAACTTTCCAAAGTATG
>JAKJFI010000159.1 GCA_022704985.1 Candidatus Omnitrophota bacterium
CACTCAGGAAATTTAATACGACTTTTCCTTCAATCTGTAGTATAATACTTAGTTGAGAGAGGCATAGTTTGCCCGGTAGTGTAACGGTAACACACCGGCCTTTGGAGCCGATGTTCGAGGTTCAAGTCCTCGCCGGGCAGTATTTTTATCCGGCGAAAGCGGTGCTTTATAGAAAGGAATTCAAGTGAAAACACATCTTGCAGTGGTTGTTCTGGCGGCAGGGCAGGGTAAGCGTTTGGGAGGAAAATCGCAGAAGGTAGTCAGGAAAATACTGGGAAAACCTATCCTTCTTTATCTTCTTAACACAATTGAAAATCTTGCTCCTGACAGGGTTATCATTATCGTAGGATACAAAAAGGAGGAGGTTTTCGAACAGTTGAAGGACAGGAATGTGCAATACGCCGAGCAGAATATTCCGAGAGGAACGGGGGATGCGGTTCTGCAGGCAAGGAAGGCTCTCAGGAACTACGAAGGCGATATTCTCATACTCTGCGGGGACATTCCCTTTATTTCGCAGGAAACTCTTAGCAGTCTGGTAAGCGCACACAAAAAAAACAAGAACTGTGGTACAATTCTTACCGCTGTTATTGATAATCCTACGGGCTACGGCAGGATAAAAAGAAACGAAGGCGGGAACGTGCAATCAATAGTTGAAGAACTGAATGCAACGGAGAGTGAACGCGCGATAAGGGAAGTCAATGCGGGTATTTATGTGTTTAACAAGAAGAAGCTGTTCTCTGCGTTGGACAGGCTTCTTCCGGACGCGGTCAAGAAAGAGTATTATCTGACGGATGTTGTTTCTATGCTCTCGCTGCAGGGAGAAAAAATCGGCACATACACCACGGAGAGACCGGACGAGTGTCTCGGGATAAACAGTATTGAAGATATAGAAAGAGCAAAGAATTTCCTAATAGAAAGCGGTACGGATTTTGACAGAAAGCCTTCGGGACAAGGGAGATAAAAATGAACAACTGCGCTATATTTTCGGGAAACGCCAACATATCTCTCGCAGAAAAAATTGCCGCTAATCTCGGCAAAGAACTCGGAAAAATTGATATATACAGGTTCAGAGATGGGGAGATATGCGTGAAGATAGAGGAGAACGTGCGTGGAAAGGATATCTTTATGATCCAGTCCACCTGTTTGCCGGTGAACGAAAACCTTATGGAACTGCTGATTGCCCTGGATGCTTTCAGAAGGGCTTCTCCAAAGCGCCTGACAGTGGTTTTGCCATATTACGGTTATGCGCGGCAGGACAGAAAAGACAGACCCCGGGTTCCTATCACGGCAAAGTTGGTTGCAAATCTTCTTGTTTCGGCTGGTGCGGACAGGATACTTACCATGGATTTACACGCTCCTCAGATACAGGGTTTTTTTGATATACCCGTTGACCATCTCTTTGCGGCGCCTGTTATAGTAAATTACCTTGAGCAGAAGGAGATAAAGAATCCCGTCATAGTGGCGCCCGATGTGGGAGGGGTCAAGACTGCAAGGGCATTTGCAAAGAGGCTGTCTGCATCACTTGCGATAGTTGACAAAAGGCGGTTAGGTCCTGACCTGATAGAAACGGTTCATGTGATAGGAGATGTGAAAGGTTGTACAGCGGTAATAGTTGATGACTTGATTTCAACGGGGAGCACAATGCTCGAAGCGGCTGAAAAACTTCTTGACCACGGTGCTGATGCAGTATACGGTGCCTGCACGCACGCTGCCTTTTCAGATGAAACAATAAACAAACTCAATTCGGCGGTTTTTAAGGAACTAATAATTAC
>JAKJFI010000028.1 GCA_022704985.1 Candidatus Omnitrophota bacterium
AACTCAAGAATGGAGAGAAAGAAAAAAGCATCTCCGAAGACGACATGTATAAGGGCATAGATGAAGTACAGGAGATAACCGACTCGTCAATAAAAGAGGTTGACAAGAAGATAGAAGAAAAATCCAAAGAGATTATGGAAAACTGATGAAGAAATTCGTCATAGCGATAGACGGACCTGCCGGTTCCGGCAAGAGTACCGTAGCGAAACTTATCGCGGTAAAGCTCGGTTTCCTTTACGTGGATACCGGGGCTATGTACCGGGCGTTGACACTCAAGGCGCTGAAGGAAAAAATTCCGTTTGAAGACGATAAAAAGATAATTGAGATGGCACGTTCCGCAAGGATAGAACTGCGCCAGGAAAACGGGAAATACAGGGTACTACTTGATGGCAAAGATGTAAGCGATGCGATAAGAACCGAGGAAGTCAGTAAAACCAGCCACTACGCCGCTTCAATACTTCCAATCCGGGAAATCCTGTGGAAGATACAGAGGGGATACAGGGAAAAGCACAACATAGTCATGGAAGGTCGGGACATAGGAAGCAAGGTTTTCCCGGATGCCCAGTTAAAAATCTTCCTTGACGCCACCGTAGAGGAACGCGCAAAAAGAAGATTTCTGCAGTTGAAAGAAATGGGCGCCGGGGGAAATCTTGAAGAGATAGAGAAAGATATCGCCGCAAGAGATGAGAAAGACCGGCAGAGAAGCATCTCGCCTCTGGTAAAACTCCCTGACGCTACCTGCATAGACACCACCGACCTCACCATCCCCCAGGTCGTCGATAAAATCCTCTCCCTCCTGCCTTCCGGATGGAATAAGTCCGATTAAGAACGGGCGAGCCGGAGCTTGGTCCGGGTTTCTCCGCCGTTTATCAGGCACAGAAGAGGCATAGCGCCAATCTACCAGATACTTTGCTGTTTTTTCACTCATGACCGGGTTCTGCCCGGTATCGGGCCAGACCCGACATTAAGTGCATAAGCTTTCCGTACCGCGCAACGGCGCCGCTGTTGCCACAAACCAGATTGACAGGGGTATTCTTGGGAAACTGCTGGAGAAGAGAATTAAGCGTCAACTGTGAAAACGACCATGTGTCCGGCGAGCCCACCATGATACTGACATTTGCTCTTCCTGAACTGCCCGGCAACGATGTCAGCCTGTTTTTCACCGTCTATCTTTTTTACTTTTGCGGCTATGGCATCGGCGGTCATTCGTACTATATTGCCGCCCCTTCCCTTGATGCCTTGTCCACCCTCGAATCGCAAGGTGCGTAAACGCAGATGACCGGTTCACCCATACTCATCCCCACCCCAAGCCCCCGCGCTTTCATTTATTTTATTCCTCTTTATCCTTGCCGAGGGCCTGTTTACGGCTCAGTTTCACCCTGCCATGGTCGTCAAATCCGAGAAATTTCACGAGAATCTTATCGCCTTCTTTGACCACGTCTTCAACCTTGTTCACCCGCTTGGGAGCAAGCTCTGAAATATGCACCAGTCCTTCTTTTCCCGGCAGAAACTGGACAAAGGCGCCGAAAGCCATAACCTTTACCACCGTGCCTTCATAAATCCTTCCGGGTTCCGGCTCTTCTGTCATTCCCCTAATCACTCCTGCCGCCGCTTCGCACGCAGCGCTGTCCGGAGAATATATCCTTACTGTGCCGTCGTCATCGATGTCTATCTCAGCACCGGTATCTTCTATTATTTTCTTTATCGTCTTTCCGCCAGGCCCTATTATGAGACCTATCTTGTCCGTCTTAACCTTCAGCGAGAGTATCCTTGGCGCGTAAGTTGAAGCCGAAGAACGCGGTTCCGGAATAACCTGATACATCTTCTGAAGTATCTCTTTTCTTGCTTCGTTCGCCTGCGCAAGCGCCTCTTTGAATATCTCCATGGTCATGCCTGTTTCCTTGACGTCCATCTGGAAACCGGTAATTCCCTGTTCAGTGCCTGCAATCTTGAGGTCCAGGTTCCCGTAATGGTCTTCCTCGCCCGCTATGTCAGTGAGCAGTATGTATTTCTCTCCTTCTTTAATTATGCCGAGCGAAGCGCCTGCCACGTGTTTCTTTACAGGAACTCCCGCGTCCATCAGCGAGAGACTGCCCGCACACACCGTTGCCATAGATGAAGAGCCGTTTGACTCCAGGATGTTGGCAACGATTCTTATGGTATAAGGAAACTCCTCTTCGCCGGGAATCAGGAAAGCCAGGGAACGTTCCGCGAGGGCTCCGTGGCCTATTTCACGCCTGGATGTGCCCCTTAAAAACGCTACCTCGCCAACCGAAAACGGTGGGAAGTTATAGTGAAGCATGAACCTTTTTTTCGTCTCCTCGTGTAGACCTTCTATCCTCTGTTCGTCCCTGCTGGTACCCAGGGTCAGCGAGGAGAGACACTGGGTCTGCCCTCTGGTAAAAAGAGCGGAGCCGTGCGTCCTTGGCAAAAGTCCCACACTGCATGAAACAGGTCTCACCTGCTTCGGTTGCCTGCCATCAAGACGCCTGCCGGTCTCCAGTATTGCCTTCCTGATACTTTCGGAGAGTATTCTCTCAAAAATCTTTTTCGCCGCAGCTTTCTTCGTCTCATCTTCGAACGTTGCAAGGAATTCCTCTTCAATCTTCTTATAAAACTCCTCCCTTGCATGTTTCTCCGGGAAATCGTAAGAACGCATTATCCTGCCGGAAACAAACTCCGTAGCGCTTTGCACAATAGCTTCGTCTTCTTCAGGAGCCTTGACTTCTTCCTTGTCGCCGGAGAATTCCTTCTGTCCTGCTATGATTTTTTTTATAGCGGCATGCCCTATTTCAATACATTCAAGAAACTGCTCCTCGGTAAATTCCAGCCCCGAGCCCTCAACCATCACTATAGAATCTTCCGTTCCGGAGAGAATAATGTCTATTGAGCTCTTTTCCATCTCCTGAAAGGTCGGGTTTACCATATACTTGCCGTCAATATACCCTACCCTCACAGCGCCTATGGGCCCATTGAATGGAATCTTCGAACACGTAAGTGCCAGCGACGTCGCAACAACCGAAATCGCATCGGGGTTGTACATCATATCTGAAGAAAGAACGTTGACGATAATCTGTACTTCCTTGAAGTAGTGTTCTGGAAAAAGAGGCCTGATTGAACGGTCTATTATGCGGCTTACCAGTATCTCCCTTTCACTCGGTCTGCCCTCTCTCTTGAAGAAACCGCCCGGAATCCTTCCAGCAGCTGAAATATGCTCCCTGTAATCACAGCTTAGCGGGAAATATCCGAGGTCTTCCCTCGATTCTTTTGAACTTACAACGGTGGCAAGAACAACTGTATCGCCTACCCTCGCCCACACCGAACCGTCACTCTGTTTTGCAACAAAATTCACATCAAGCGACAAATCCTTGCCGCCAAACGGAATTTCCACTCTTTTATTCATTTTTTTCTCACTTTCTTAGATTCAGTTTTTTAACAACTTCCTGGTATTTGGCGGGATTTTCAACCTGGAGATATTTAAGGAGTCTTCGCCTCTGCCCGATAAGTTTCAAAAAGCCGCGTCTTGAATTGGTATCCTTTTTGAAGCTTTCAAAGTGTTTGTTAAGAGCTTCAATTCTTCTGGTAATCAAAACAATCTGGACCTCCGGGGACCCGGTATCTTTGCCATGTCTGCCGAAATCCTTGACTATCTCCTGCTTCTTCTCCGTCACTAACATTTTATTCTCCTTTACTCACGAACTCTCCTCTGATACGCCTTCATAGTGAGGAGTTCACGATTTGTTTTAATGCTTCTCTTTATCGGTTAAGTATATCCTTTCCAAATATTTTTGTCAACAATGCGTTTTGTGGTAAATTATATGTCTTATGGGCATGTATAAAAAGGTACGGGGCATGCACGATATCCTGCCTGGCGAAACTGAAAGATGGCAGTCCGCCGAACAAATTCTGACGTCCACGGCGAAGCTGTACGGATATGGTGAAATTCGTCCCCCGGCAATAGAAGAACGGGCGCTATTTGAAAGAAGCATCGGAACCGCTACCGACATTATTTCCAAGGAAATCTACTGCTTCAAGGACAGGAAGGGACGAGACCTCGCCCTCCGGCCTGAAGGCACTGCCCCGGTTGTGCGGGCATTCATCGAATCCGAAATGCCCCGCCAGAAAAAAGTTACGCGGTTATATTATTACGGCCAGATGTTCAGGTACGACCGGCCGCAGAGAGGCAGATACAGACAGTTTTACCAGTTCGGCGTGGAACTTCTGGGAGGAGACCATCCTTTCTTTGACGGTGAAGTAATAGAAATGCTGAATACAATGATTCGAAATCTGCAAATTTCAAACCATCTCTTCGGCATCAACACCCTGGGATGCACTGAATGCAAAAACCGTTATACCGAAATAATCAGAGAGCGATTATCAGACAGCCGCGAATCACTCTGTCCGGACTGCCGGGTGAGGATTGAAACCGCTCCTTTGAGAATACTGGACTGCAAGAGCGGTGAATGCAGGGCTATTGCGCGCACCGCACCGGGGATTGCGGAAATACTATGCGATGAATGCAGGGCACATTTCCGGCAGGTTCAGGAATACCTGCAGAAGGCGGGCGTCCCATTCAAGGTCCAATCCAATCTCGTCAGAGGGCTTGATTATTATACGAGAACCGTGTTCGAACTATATGCAGGAAATGATGAAAACGCGGTAGCGGCAGGCGGCAGGTATGATAACCTTGTCAAGGACCTCGGGGGACCAGATATACCCTCGGTGGGATTTGCCATAGGCATGGAACGGATGATTTCAATACTGCCTGACGCAGCAGAGGCGCCGCCTGCACTCGTTTACTGCGTACTTATGGGCAATGAAGCAAAACTCAGGGGGATTGAAATTACTAACTCCTTAAGAAACGCAGGGTTAATAACGGTAACGGATTACGGGGAACGCGGTCTCAAGGGACAACTCAAGGAAGCCGACAGGAACGGTGCCAGCTGGTGCATCATACTGGGAGAACTCGAACTGGAGAAAAACGAGATTATCTTGAAAAATATGCTCACGGGAGAACAGGAAAACATTCCCATGAACAATTGCCTTGAAAAGATAAAAGAAAGAGTGACGGGCAGAAAAGACAGAAACCCCTCGCCATGAAAGCTTAATATGTGAAAGTGCGGGGTAAAGGAACTCATAAATGCTTAGAAGCCATAACTGCGGGGAATTAGACATAAAGAACCTCGGAGAATCGGTAAAACTTTCCGGCTGGGTACACTCCATAAGGGACCACGGCGGACTCACCTTCTTCGACATCCGGGACAGGTACGGAATCACACAGGTAGTTTGTTCGCCCGAAGACGCTGACAACAAGTTGCTCGAAGAGATAAAAGCCTTGAGAAACGAATGGGTCGTAACGGTGGAAGGGACAGTTGCAAGAAGACCGGAGGAAACCGTAAACACAAAGATACCGACAGGAGAGGTGGAAATCCACATAAAGGGAATCCATGTTCTGAACAAATCCCTGCCGTTGCCTTTTGAGATAGCGGAAGCGGACAAAACCAACGAGATGCTCAAACTCAAATACAGGTATCTCGACATACGCAGTTCAAGGATAAACCGCAACCTGTGCAAGAGAGCCGCCTTCTGCCATAAGATACGGGAGTTTCTCACGGCGGAAAACTTCGTTGACGTTGAAACCCCCGTTCTCACAAAACGCACGCCTGAAGGAGCAAGAGATTTTATAGTTCCGTCACGTATGAACCCTGGAAAATTTTACGCTCTTCCGCAGTCTCCGCAACTCTTTAAGCAGTTGCTGATGATAGGCGGCATCGACAGGTATTTCCAGATAGCAAAGTGTTTCCGCGACGAGGACCTGCGGGCCGATAGACAACCTGAATTCACGCAGGTCGATATGGAGATGTCATTCGTAGAGGAAGAAGATGTCATCTCAATCACTGAGAGGATGCTTCAGTACGCCATAGGGGAAACCTTTGGGATTGAGGTTAAAACCCCTTTCCCCAGGATATCCTACGACGAATCTATTTGCAGATACGGGTGCGACACCCCGGACATGAGATTTTCTCTTGAATATAGTGACCTGTCGCCGGTCTTCGCCAGAACCGAGATAAAGATATTGAAAAGCATACTTGAAAAGGGCGGGACAATAAAAGGTTTTTCCGTGAAGGAAGGCGACCGAATCTCCCTAAAGGACATAGAAAACATTGATAAAATGGTCAGGGAAGCCGGAGGCGGAGGACTCGGATGGGCAAGATTCAAGGGTACCGAGGTGCAGTCCCCCTTCAAGAAGTTCATAACGCCGGAAATCGCCGCCGAGTTGAAGCCTGAAGACGCTTCCGAGAATACCATGCTTTTCTTTCTCGGAGGAAAGCTCCGGCAGGTGAACGAGAATCTCAACATGATAAAGAAATCGCTGTCGGGAAAAATCTTTTCGCCAAGACCGGACGTTTTCAAATTCACTTGGGTTACTGATTTTCCCCTCTTTGAATACAACGAGGATGAAAAACGCCTCCAGGCCGTACACCACCCTTTTACTTCACCGAGAGAAGCGGATATACCGCAGTTCAAGACGAACCCTGAGGGAATGAAATCAAGAGCGTATGACGTGGTTCTCAACGGCATAGAGATAGGCGGCGGCAGTATAAGAATAAACAAAAAAGAGATACAGGAAGAGGTTTTCAGAACTATCGGGGTCAGCAGAGAGGTCTCCCATGAAAGATTCGGGTTCCTGCTTGAAGCGCTTGAATACGGCGCTCCTCCGCACGGCGGTATAGCCCTCGGACTCGACAGGCTGATAATGCTTCTGACCGGAGAGGAAAGCATCCGGGAAACCATCGCTTTCCCGAAAACCCAGAAAGGCACCTGTCCACTGACGGACGCACCAGGCGACGTTGAAGAAATACTGCTGAAAGAAAACAGAATAAAAATTGACATCGACAAACCTGAGTGATTATAATAGTAACGTATTGTTGTAAACAAACAGGAGATTATTATGAAAAGAGAACTTTGCGGGATACTGATGCTGGCGCTTTTCATGGCAGGCTGTGCGACAACGCAAAAAGAACCCACAAAGAGCGAGCTTGCAATCATTGATATCAAGATGAAACAACTGCTTTCAATGTCCGAAACAAGCCTGGAAGTCAGCAAGAAAGCTGAAGAGCTTGCAAAGGAATCACTGGAAACTAGCCGCAAGGCGGAACTGACCGGGGAGAAAGCGCTGGAAGCGGCAAACGAAGCAAGAAAGCACACCGAACATGAGGTGGCAAAAGCAATCACAGCCACGAACGAAACCAGAAAGTTCGCCGAAGAGTCGTCACAGAAGGCGATAGATTCTTCAAACAGGGCGTCTAAAACAGCGATGGACCACGCGGACAGGTCGGCGGAAAGAGCAATTGCCGCGGCGAACGAAGCGATAAAAGCCGCAAACACTTCAAGCGAGAAATCAATGGCGGTTGCCAACCAGACCATTGCGGAAATCAACCGGTTGAGAGCCACGGTGAAGATGCAGCAGGAACATGAACCCATCCTCAGGGACGAACCATTATCGGCAGTCACCGCCGCGAATATATCCGGCCGAGCCCACACGGTAAAAAAAGGGGAAACTCTCAGCGGTATCGCCTCTGCATACTACAAGAATGCGGGCAAATGGAAAAAGATATATGACGCGAACAAAGACGTCATAAAAAACCCTAACGTACTTATTCCCGGAACGAAAATAGTCATACCGTAAAATGTTCCAGACCAGGGAGTTTATTCTTACCAACGAGGAGACACTATCGATATCCGGCAGCAGGGATACAAACCTTGAGTACATGGAAGAGTTGCTGGGCGTGGAGATATTCGCGAGAGGCAATGTTCTCAAAATAAGGGGTGAAAAATCCTCCGTTGACCGGGCGGTCAAGGTCATAGAAAAACTCAAGGCCTCACTCTCAAACAAAAGAAACCTGTATAAGAGCGACATCCTCCGGATTACAGAAGAAAACTCCTCCGTGCAGGAAAGAGAATCCCTTAACGCGGATTCCATACTGGTGGATTCAAAAAAAAAGACCATCCATCCGAAGAACCCAAGCCAGAAAAAATATCTTGGAGCGATAAGAGACTATGACCTTGTTATGGGCATCGGACCTGCCGGAACAGGGAAAACATACCTTGCGGTTGCATGCGGCATCGAGATGGTAAAACAGGGAAAATTTCAGAAGATAGTTCTAACGAGACCCGCCCTTGAAGCGGGAGAGAGACTCGGGTTCCTGCCGGGCGACCTCGATGAAAAAATTAAGCCGTACCTCCAGCCGATATACGATTCCTTATACGACATAATGCGGTACGAAGAAATCAGGCGATGGACCGAACGCAAAATCCTTGAGATTATACCTCTGGCCTATATGAGAGGAAGAACTCTGAGCAATGCATTTATCATCCTTGACGAAGCGCAGAACACCACTTTTGAACAGATGAAGATGTTTCTGACGCGGCTGGGGCTTAACTCCAAAGCCGTGGTAACCGGCGACATAACGCAGATAGACACCCCTCTTTCCTCCGCAACATCAGGACTGGTGGAGATACAAAACATTCTTCACAGGGTGAGCGGCGTAAAGTTCGTGTATTTTTCAAACAGGGATGTTGTCAGGCATTCGCTGGTGAAAAAAATCATCAACGCTTATGAAAGACACAGCAGGAAAAAAGAATCCGGAATTCCTGGTGGAAAACCT
>JAKJFI010000029.1 GCA_022704985.1 Candidatus Omnitrophota bacterium
TGAAAATCCTGAGGGCGCGGCTCCAAAACTTTTACGAATCCGAAAAAAAGAGTAAAATTGACAGTGAAAGAAGAGGGTCCGTAAGAACCGGGGACAGGAGCGAAAAAATAAGAACCTACAATTTTCCGCAGAACAGGCTTACGGATCACAGGATAGATTTGACCCTGTATAATCTTGACAGTATCATCGAGGGAAACATGGATGAACTGATAGGACTTTTAAAGGGGCGTCTACAATGAAAAAGAGCAGATGGCTTATAGTTTCGGGACTTCTCGCGATAGTTTGCACACCGGTTTTCCCCGCCGATTACGGAGAGGTCGTCAACAGCGGAATTATTCTCCTTGAGCAGGGGATGGCGGAAGAGGCTATAAAAGTTTTTGAAAGCGCCAGGAGAATACAGCCGTCTTCGCCGGAAGCGTATTACTATCTTGGCAAGGCCTATTACAGCAGGGGCAAGAGGACAGAAGCCCTGGAAAACTACAGCAAGGCGGTAGAGCTTCAGGGTTCCAATCCGGATTACCATTATTCCATCGCATTGCTGTACCTGTCCGAGGGTAAAACGGAAGATGCTGTTGCCAGGTTAAACAAGGTGATTGAGATTGCTCCTTTATCCATAGCCGGCAAGTACGCGGTCAGATTGAAGCAAGCAATAAACGCCGACCGTGGAAACAGTGAGATGGTACAGAAGTGGTCCCGTATAGAAGAGGAGAGGAGAAAACAGCTGGAACTCGAGCAACAGCAGAAAGAGCAGACAACCCAGACGCCCGAGGGTGTTCCTCCTGAATTTATAGGAATGATGCCAGAAGGACAGCAGAAGCCGGAAGAGATAGTCAAACTGCCTGTTGAGCAGATAATTAAGAGAATAAGGTTCGGCACCGGGACGGTAAGGCTGAGGTCTTCTTCAGTCTTACGGTTATACGAACAGGCTGAACTGGCAAAAGTTTCTACGGACATAACAGAGCTTATACAGCTTATAAAAGAACAGCCCCCCGTAAGGAAGAATCTCATAAATTCACTCGGCAAAGCGGCTCTGCCGGAAGGGATAACCACAATTCTCGGGATAATCCGGAATAAGGATGAATTATACGACATAAAGATTGTTTGCCTGGAAAGTATCAGCAAGATAAAGACCCAGGAAGTTTCCGGAGTGCTCAAGTCCATGCTCAAGGAGATGGTTGACAAGAGAGTGGCGGAGCGTGCAGCCGCGAAGAAAAACATTGATGAAATCACGTCGAAGCTTGATAGCCTTGCGGCGCGTAAAATAAAGTTGAATAACGATGTCAACCAGGAAGAACAAAAAAGAAACGAAATAAATCAGAAATTGGACGTTACCCAGTATGATATGCCTCCCGACATGATGCCGGGCGGCCTTACGGTTTCGGGCGCTCAAAAGCCTTTAACCAGCGAGAAGGAGATAATAAAACTGCGCGCGGAGGTCCGAAAGATAGAAGCATCCATACAGGCAAAGAAAGAGGAGATAGCAAAAACGGATACTGAATCCACAGAACTCGAGAAGCAGAAAGCCAGGTATGTGGCACTGCTGGAAGCAAAGGAAAAAAAGGTTACGGATATTACAATGCCCATAGCAATGCAGTCTGCGGAACCGGTTCCGGGAGAAATGATAATGCCCGGTATGGAGCCGCAGCAACAGTATGCCTATCAGGAGACCGACGAGGATAAGAATGAGGTTGTTTTCGCGTTGCAGGCGATGAGGGCTATCGGAGATATAAGGGATAAAGATGGGCTTCCCGCGGTCAAACGGGGATGGGATGAATACGGGATTGAAAATGAGAGGATTTATTACCTGCTTACCCTTGCGAGACTGGGTGATTACACCGGCATAAAGAATCTTGCAGACAGACTCAAGGATGATTACCCTCAGGACATTGCGACAGAGGTACGCCTGCGCACCGGGATAATAGAAGTCATCGGTGAATATATAGCTAAAAAGCCCGATGGGCAGATGCTGGGGCTTATTGAATTCCTGAGTGAAGAAGGTGCATATCCCGAAATCAAAGGAGTTGCTTCAAGTGTCCTTAGGGCACTCGCAAAACCGGCGCCGGAGAGAAAGAAGCCTGAAGCAGTTGATTGAATCAGGCGCCGCTTTTCTTGACGGGCACGGTATCGACCAACCGCGAAGAAACGCTGAGATTCTGCTTGCATACCTCCTGAAAAAATCGCTGCATCACATCTATGTTTACTGGGATGAAACGGTTTCCGCCGAACTTGCCGGAGCGTATTTCCGCATGTTGCGGAAAAGGGCGGTCTGTGTGCCGGTTCAGTACATTACGGGAGAAGCGGATTTCTTCGGACGTGTGTTTTTCGTGAAACGAGGGGTTCTTATCCCCAGACCCGAGACAGAGATTCTCGTAGAAAAGACGTTGAATCTTTACAGGGAATACTTCAATCCGGAACGAATCAGAATACTGGATGTGGGGACAGGGTGCGGGAACATAGCCGTCACCCTTGCTCTGGAGATTAAAGGTTCTTCGGTCGTCGCTACAGAGGTTTCCTCAAGCGCTCTGAATGTTGCTTCCCGTAATGCCGCATCGCACGATGCGGAAGATAGGATAACATTCAAACGAAGGAGTCTTTTTCCATCCGGAGAAGACAGGTTTCACATGATTGTGAGCAACCCTCCATACGTGCCGCACGGCGACATCCCCTTCCTTGACGAGGAGGTTAGAAAAGAACCGCTCAGGGCTCTTGACGGTGGCGACAGCGGAACGGACGTTATCGAAAAAATCCTCAGGCGTGCATATTCGTTTCTGCATGCGGGAGGATTTCTTGTCATGGAGATAGGGTACGGTCAGTCGGAATATATCAGAAATTTCAGATGCGGTATCAATCTTGTTTCTATTGAAAAAGACCTTGCCGGTATTGAGAGAGTCGCTGTCTTTCGCAGGTGAAGTGTTGACGAAATCTGTCTAAATGTTACAATTTTCCCCGTAAGTTGTACGTTCCTAACCATCATTGCGGGGTTTTCTTTTGCTTTGGCGATATCATTGAGACGGCTTGTTATATTCCTTGCAATGACAACAAAGAAAAGGTGAGTCAGGAATATGGATAAATTTGTAATACAGGGTGGAAAAAAACTATCAGGAACGGTGAAAATATCGGGTTCAAAGAACGCGGCATTGCCCATCATTTCGGCCAGTATCTTGGGTGAAGGCAAGACCGTTCTTCACAACATACCGGATGTTAGAGACATCAGGACTCTGGTCAGGATTCTCGAGTATATGGGGGCATCCGTAAAGTTTGACAGGAATACCTTGCAGATAGACCCTTCCGGTATATGCCGCCATACAGCCCCGTATGAGTTTGTAAGTACGATGAGAGGTTCAATTTGTCTTCTGGGGCCGATGCTGGCGAAATACGGACAGGCGAAGTTCTCAATGCCGGGCGGTTGCGTAATAGGCACCAGGCCGATAGACCTGCATATAAAAGGTCTGAAAAGACTCGGCGTGGATATTCTTACCGAAGAAGGTTATGTGGTAGGCAGGGCATCGGGCAGGCTGAAGGGAAGCACGATTTTTCTCGGAGGCAACTTCGGTTCAAGCGTGCTTGCAACCGCAAACATAATGAGTGCTGCTGTTCTGGCAAAAGGCGAGACACTCATTGAATTTGCCTCGGCGGAACCGGAGATTGTCGACCTTGCGTTGTTTCTGAAGAAAATGGGCGCAAAGATACGCGGCGAAGGTTCGCACCGCATCAGTATAGAGGGCGTTAAGAGATTGAAGAGCGTGGAATATTCCATAATACCCGACAGGATAGAAGCAGGGACCTATATGCTTGCCGGGTATATTACAGGCAGTGAGATTGCAATAAAGAACTTCGTTTCAGAGCACCTTTATTCTTTTCTGGACAAGATGGAAGAGAGCGGGGCGGTTTTCAAGACCGGGAAAAACCGTCTCGTAACCGTTCCCTCGGGCAGATGGAAATCCGTTGAACTGATAACGCTTCCCTACCCGGGGTTCCCGACCGATTTGCAGGCGCAGATGATGTCATACCTTACGCTTGCTGATGGTATAAGCACCGTGACGGAAAAAGTTTTTCCGGAGAGATTCATCCATGTTGGTGAGCTCAACAGGCTGGGCGCCAGAATAACCATGGACGGGGCCAAGGCGATAATAAAGGGGGTTGACAAGCTGACGGGCGCGCAGACAATGGCATCGGATTTACGCGCGAGTGCGGCTATCGTGCTTGCGGGTCTCGCCGCCGAAGGTGAAACCGAAGTATCAAGGATATATCACCTTGACAGGGGTTATGAAAAATTCGAAGAGAAGCTGAGAGCCCTTGGCGCAAACATTAAAAGAGAAAAATCATAATCTTTTATATGGAAGGAGGATACCAATGACACAGCTTGAGAATTTCAGGAAAACAGTTGCCCATGAGCCGCACGACGAGTTTTTGTTTTATGCAAGCTTCGTTCCTTCACTTATGGATAAATTGAAGAATAAATACGGGATAAAGGAAGACGCGGAGATAGTAGAATTTTTCGGGATGTATGAACAGACAAGAGTTCAACCTAAGGCGCCGGAAAGAAATTCCACCCCGGATTTTTCGCGGTACTTCACGAACGTTGAGAAACCTGAAGGTTCGACTATAAACAGCAACGGTGTCTTGGTAATTCCGGCAAAATTTTATCATTTTACCAGGTTTATCAGCCCCCTGCGAAACGCAAAAAAATTCAGCGATATTGAAAATTTTCCTTTTCCGCCATCTTCGGGTTTTGACGGAACCGGCATGAAGGAAAAGGTTGAAGAGCTTCACAGAGATGGGAAGGTTGCCATGACATGGACGGGGCATATGTATGAAGTTGCATGGCAGGTGAGAGGATACGAGGAGTTCCTCATAGACATGGCGAATAATCCGGAGTGGTGCGAATATATCCTGGACAGATTTATGGAGAGAAATCTTAACATTGCTGTTCTCGCAGCCAGGGCAGGGGTTGACGTGATTCAAACCGGAGATGACATAGCAAACCAGAATGCGCTGATGTTCTCGAAGCCCATGTGGAGAAGATACATAAAGGATAAGTGGGCAAAGGTATATAGCGCGGCGAGAGAGATTAACCCCGACATACAGATATGGTACCACAGCGACGGGAACATTGCAGAGATAATACCGGAAATGATAGAGATAGGGCTGACGATACTCAACCCGGTCCAGCCGGAGAGCATGGACCTTGCGGCATTGAAAAAAATGTACGGGAAGCAGCTGGTTTTTGACGGAACTATAGGGACGCAGACGACTATGCCCTTTGGTTCTCCGGAAGAGGTTAAGAAGGTTGTGAGGGAAAGGAAGAGAGAGCTCGGTTATGACGGGGCGCTCATAATTTCTCCCACTCATATTCTTGAACCCGAGGTGCCGCTTGAAAATGTAGAGGCGTTTGTTTCCGCCTGCAAAGAGACAGATTGAGAAACAGAATTGCGTACTCCTCATAATGAGGGCATACCAAAGGAGCGTTCGGGGCAAAATGGAAAAGACAAACATAGTGGTCTGCGGCGCGGCAGGCAAGATGGGTTCTCTGATTATACGGCTGGCACAAGAGAGAAGCGATGAGTTCATAGTGAAGGCTGGCGTTGAGAGCAAAGGCCATCCCCTTGCAGGAAAAAAGTCCGCCGCCGGAATCAGTATCGCGGACAATGGAGATGTGGCGATAGGTAGCGGGGATGTTGTGATAGATTTTTCGGTTCCCGACGCCTCCATGGAATATCTCCGTATCTGCACTGCAAAAAATGTTCCTTTTGTTACGGGCATCACGGGGTTTACCCCCGAACAGACAGCCGCAATACAGAAGGCGTCCTCACAGATACCCGTATTCTTCGCTCCAAACATGAGTTTCGGGGTAAACCTTTTTTTCGGGATAGTAAAATATGCCGCCGGTCTGCTCGGAGAATATGAAACCGAGATATCCGAGATTCATCACAGGTTCAAGAAAGACGCCCCGAGCGGTACTGCAAAGAAGATAGCGGATATCGTATGCGCCGTTTCGAATAGAGACCCGGACAGCATCATAAAGTATGGAAGAGAAGGGATAAGCGACACAAGACCTGCCGGAGAGATAGGGATGCATTCGCTGCGCATGGGCGATGTGGTTGGCGAACACTACGTTTACTTTGCAGGGAAGGGTGAAATCATAGAGCTTGCGCACAGGTGCTACAACAGGGAGTCTTTTGCCCTCGGCGCCCTGAAAGCCGCAGGTTTCATACGAAACAAACCTGCGGGTATGTACAATATGGAAGATTTGATAAAAGAAACAATAAATGCAAAATCATAAACCCCTCATACTGCCTGTCATTGCCGCGCAAAAAACGTTCGTAATGACAGAGAGCGTCAATCCGGGGGAAAGGAGATAGCAAATGTTTGAGGTGAGCCTGAGGTTGAAAAGACTGCCACCGTATCTTTTTGCGGAGATTGACAGGAAAAAGAAAAAACTTATTGCTGAGGGAGCCGATGTCATAGATTTCGGCATAGGGGACCCGGATCTTCCCACGCCGGAAAACATAATAGACGCCATGAGAAAAGGGGTTGGCAATCCGTCCTACCACCGCTATCCGATAGGGAAGGGGACGGCATCGTTCAGAAAGGCGATAGCGGATTGCTATAAAAAGAACTATGATGTTTCTCTGAATCCTGACGAAGAGGTGGCGGTGCTTATAGGTTCAAAAGAAGGGATTGCCCACTTTCCCTGGGCTTTTCTAAATTCAGGGGACGTCTCGCTGGTGCCGGAACCGGGCTATCCTGTTTACCATATCGGCACGACACTTGCCGAGGGGACTCCTCATTTCATGCCGCTGAAAGAAGAAAACGGTTTTTTCCCTGAGCTGGGAAAGATACCCGTGGATGTCCTTAGTAAGGCAAAGATAATGTTTCTTAATTATCCAAATAATCCCACAGCGGCATTTGCAGAAAAAGATTTTTTGCTCGATGCGATAAAATTCTGCAGGAAAAATAACATTATTCTTGCATACGATGCGGCATACAGCGAGATATATTTCGAGAACAAACCGGTAAGTTTTCTTTCTCTTCCCGGAGCGAAAGACGTCGGTATAGAGTTCAACTCGCTCTCCAAAACATATAACATGACCGGATGGCGGGTGGGCTGGGCATGCGGCAACAGAGAGCTGGTGGCCGCTCTTGCCAAGATAAAAGAGAACATTGACTCCGGAACTTTTGAGGCGATACAGTTTGCAGGGATAGAAGCCCTTCAGGGCGCGCAGGATACGGTGGAAGAGATGCGCGGCATATACAGGAAACGGCGTGATTTGTTCAGCGAAGGGCTGAAGAAAGCAGGGTTTAACGTTACCGTTCCCAAAGGCACTTTTTATTTCTGGGTCAGGGTCAACGACGATTCGATTAAGCTTGCCGACTACTTCCTTGAAAAGGGGAGAATCGTTGCAACTCCTGGGATAGGATTCGGCCCTTCGGGAGAAGGGTACCTGCGGTTTTCCTTGACAATAGGAGAAGAGAGGATTAGAGAAGCGATAGGCAGGATAAAAGAGATATGGTCTTCCCGTTCAACCTCTCCGCTTGGGCGAGAGGATTAAGGTGAAGGGGTGAAAGGAGAGAAAATGTCTGTCAATCAAAAGAAGGTGGCTGTACTTCTCGGCAGTAAGAGCGATATGGATTACATAGGGGGAGCAAAGGAACTCCTTGAGCAATTTGCCATCCCGTACGAAGTCATGGTGATGTCCGCTCACAGGACCCTTGATAAGGTGGTTGAATTCTCTGCAACCGCCGAGGAGAAAGGGTTCGGCGTGATAATCGCTTGTGCTGGAATGGCGGCGCATCTGCCGGGGGTCATAGCGGCAAAGACGTTTCTTCCGGTTATCGGCGTTCCTCTGCCTACCAGCGATATAAAAGGGATAGACGCGCTTCTCGCGATAGTTCAGATGCCTTCCGGGGTGCCCGTAGCCACGATGGCGATAGGAAAGTCAGGGGTCAAGAATGCGGCGATACTCTCCGCTCAGATACTTGCTCTCAACGATGAAAAATTGAGGACGAAGCTGAAAAAATACAAAAACAGTCTCGGGTGAAAGAACATGAAAGGGAAAACAATGAATAATAATATTGTGATGGTAATGGTTCTGTTGTGCGGATTGAGTCTGATTTGGAGCGGATGCAGGCGTTCCGGGGAGCAACCGGCAAACCTGCCGCCTGCGGAGCCGGTTGAACAAAGCTCGGTTATGGAAGAAGCGAAGACAACATCCATGACTGCCGTTTTTCACACCTCCATGGGCAAGATAACCTGCGAGCTTTTTCCAGAAGAGGCGCCCGTAACGGTTGAGAATTTCATCTCGCTTGCACGCGGTACGAAAGAATGGACCGACCCTGCATCGGGGAAAAAAGTTACCTGCCCGCTTTACAACGACACCTTATTCCACAGGGTCATCCCTGAATTCATGATACAGGGAGGAGACCCCCTCGGAAAAGGCGTAGGGGGTCCCGGGTATGAGTTCAAGGACGAGATTTCCGGGAAACTGAAATTTGACAGACCCGGGATTCTTGCGATGGCAAACGCCGGTCCGAACACAAACGGTTCGCAGTTTTTTATCACCGTAGCCCCTACGCCCTGGCTCGACGGACATCACACCATTTTTGGACGCGTAATTTCAGGGCAGGAAGTGGTTGATGCGATAAGCAAGGTTGAAA
>JAKJFI010000030.1 GCA_022704985.1 Candidatus Omnitrophota bacterium
TATTACAACCTTTACCTCTACCTGGAAATGACGAGCGACCTGTATTACTCTCTGCATGTCATGTATGCCGGAGAGGGTTGGTTCAGTAACGACCAGAGCAAGATCAACGCCGGACATTGAAGAGATTACCGGACATCCTATTCCGGGCGGTCCGTCAATTATCATATAGTCCGCTTCAAGATTTCTTCCGATTTTCAGGGCTTCCTCTTTTATTTTTGAAACAAGCCTTCCTGAATTCTCGGCTGCAATTCCAAGTTTTGCATAAACTAAGGGACCGTATTTTGTGTCCGATACGAACCATTTCCCGTTTTCCTGCTCATGCAGGACGATTGCCCCGACAGGGCAACCGTGCACACAGGCGCCGCATCCTTCGCAAGAAAGCGGATCAAGGAAAATTTTCTCAACGGCATTATTTGTTTTTATGGTTCTTATCGCCTCAAATCTGCATATGGTAAGGCATTTTCCGCATATTATACAAGTTTCATTCAATATTTCAGCTTTATGACCGCCTTTAAAGACCTCGGTTTTTTGAATGACAGGATGGAGCAGTATGTGAAGATTTGCGGCATCTACGTCGCAATCAACCATTATTTTATTGTCGCCTGCAAGACAGGCCAGGGAAGCGGTAACGAATGTTTTGCCTGTGCCTCCCTTGCCGCTTATGACGAGTATTTTTTTCATTTTTTATCAACCAATGAGCTTATCTGCCTGAAAAGATTGACGAATACCTCTCTGTACTGTGGCAGGCATTCTATGAAAGGTATCCCTTTTGAATATGCCGACGCAATTTCGTTTTTGAAAGGGATATGAAGAAGCACAGGAATTTGTTCTTTAAGGCAGTACTTTTCCACAGCGTCGTCACCGATGTCTGAACGGTTTATCACAACCCCTGTTGTTACATCCATTTCTCTTGCCATTTCAACTGCCAGGATGAGGTCATTCAGTCCAAACGGAGTTGGCTCGGTGACAAGGAGGCAGAAATCTGCATCCTTTACGGCTTGCACCGCCGAGCAGCTGGTTCCCGGCGAACTGTCGATTATATTTATCAGGTTCTTTTTTATGTGTTTCTTCGTCGCCTTAATGAGGGGCACGGGGTTTGCTTCGGAAGGCTTCAGACGTCCCTGTATGAATGAGATGCCGTTGCCTGCAATTCCAGTTTCCACCTCGCCTTTTTCTTCCTGTTCTTCGTATATGGCGCCTTCGGGGCATACGAGACTGCATGCCCCGCAGCTGTGGCAGAGTTCGTAGAAAAATAGGACGTTGCCCTCCGTATTCTCTTTTGGCTTTATGACCGCTATTGAGTTATAAACGCATGTAGAGGCGCACTTCCCACAAAAATTGCACTTTTGGATGTCCACCCTGGGTTTGGGAAGATAAACCTTTACGCAGTTTTCTATGAGAGGCTTCATAAATATGTAGCCGTTGGGTTCCTCCACATCGCAATCAAGATATTGGATATTTTGCCCGAGCGATAAAGCCAGTGAAGTGGCAATCAGCGTTTTCCCCGTGCCTCCCTTGCCGCTTGCTACCGTTATAGTCATTTTAACCTCTAATCATCTTCGTCCCGCATTTAGGACAACTTTTTTCAAGACATGGAGTCCCTGGCTGATGAGCGACTTGATGATTGCAGGAAGGACATACGCAGAATCCTCCGGGTCCGGCACCGCGTCCTCCCATTCTTCCTCCTCCGCACCTTCCGCCCATTCCTTTGCCTGTCATAGGTCCCTGTCCCCTTGGTCCAGTTCCGTCTCCTCTTGGCATTTTACTCACCTCCCTTGCCGAATGCTCGCTTTATGTTATTGTGAGCCGTCTCCTGGCGCGGCAATCTCATGAGATTGCCGCGGTCTCACATATATCGTTCCCTCAGAATGACAATCTGTAAGGGAGCTTATTATTCGGCGTTTTTATGGTCGCAGTCAGTTTTAAGCCCATACCTATTTCTGTCGGTTCATTCCGAAATGAGGCGATACCGTTGGGCTGGCGGAATTTGTTTTCAAAGTTCCGTTTTTGAATGCGTCCACTGCGTCTTTAACCTTGCCGCTGATACCGGTAATCGTTTTTATGTTTGCCTGTTGAAGAACGCCTGCCGCATTGGGTCCCAGGTTACCGGTGAGCACTACCTCAACGCCTTTTTCAGCCATTAACTGTCCGTTTTGCACTCCTACACCGCCCATCCCTGATGCGTTCTCATTGGAGAGGGCTTCAAAACTGCTTGTTTCTGTGTCATATATAATAAACCAAGCGCATCTCCCGAATCTGGGGTCAACGTTTGCGTCGAGATTATTGCCTTCTGATGTAATACAAATCTTCATAGCGCCTCCGTATGTTATGCAATTTTAAACTTCACTCTGCAGGGTTCGGCCGAGATGCCCTGCAGATATGAAGTTACTTCTCCTTTTCCAGTTCTTCAATTCTCTTCCTGATTTCGCTCAGCTGCTCCTCGAGAATTTTTGTTTCCTGCTGGAGCATCTCTCTTTCCTGTTGCGGAGTTACCTGCCAGACCCCGTAAGGGTCAGACGCAGGTACTGCTGGATATGGCATACCTGCATAGCACCATCCCCGTCGCATGCCTCTTCCGGATCCCCTGCCGAAACCTCTTCCGAATCCGCGTCTTGCATAAGGATTCATGTAACCAGGCACTCCATATCCTGCGCAGTATCCTGCCGACCTGCCTGTCATAGGTCCTATTCCCATAGGTCCCGTTCCATCTCCTCTTGGCATTCTTATCACCTCCTTTGCCCTGAACATTCTTCGGTACGTCCGAAAAGTGAGGGGCTCATGATTTTACTTTCTTGCAGTTCTCGCATAGTCCGTAAAAATTTATTATATGGCTTTTAATATCAAAACCGTGCTTTTTTGAAAGCGCTTCCCCAATTTTTTGTATAAGTTCTTTCTCTTCATCTATAAAATCCGTATAGTCAACAATCTTTCGGCATCTTGCGCAGATAAGGTGATGATGATGTGTCTCTTTTTTGCCGTTATCCAGCAGTTCATATCTCGCTCTGCCGTCGCCGAAGGAGAATTTCTGAACAATGCCCATATTGGTGAGCAGATCGAGCGTTCTGTATACTGTGGCAAAACCAACAGAAGGATTAACAGCTCTTACGTTAAGATATATCTCTTCCGCGCTCAAGTGCATGGAGCTTTTGCTCAATATTGCCAGCACATGCTTGCGCGCCTGCGTCATTCTGAATCCTTCTTCAATCATTCTTTGGTGAATCCATGGATTTCCATGCCTCATATCCGCTCCTTATTGGGAATGATAATCATTATCAATATTATGATACCCGCAAATTATATATCTGTCAATAGAATTGATTATGCATGAGCAAAATGTTAAAATCTGCGTATTATGCTTAATGAATTGCTGAAGCCGGAAATAAGGAAGCTGTTCGAGTCCAAGGATTGGAGGATTCTGAAGGAGATTCTTGCGGAATGGACCGCGCAGGACATAGTGGATTTTCTGGATAGCGTTGAGGAAGATGAAAAGGTCATTATATTCAGACTTCTGCCGAGAGACCTTGCGGCCGAAGTTTTCAGCGAACTGAAATCAAGCGAACAAGAGATAATCATCAGGCAGATGAGCAACGAGCATATCAGGGATATCTTCCTTGAGCTAACCCCTGATGACAGAACGAACGTTTTTGAGGAAATGCCTGCAAAGGTTACCAAGCGTCTTTTGAACCTTCTGCCTCTCGAAGAGAGAAAGGAGGCGATGAAGCTTCTCGGGTATCCGGAACACAGCGTAGGAAGACTGATGACCCCGGATTTTGTCGCAATACGGCCATATTGGACGGTACAGCAGTCTCTTGAGCATATAAGGAAGTTCGGAAGGGACGCTGAAACAGTTGATACCGTTTATGTTGTCGATGAGAAATGGCATTTGCAGGATGACATTAATCTGCACAGGCTCATACTTGCCACTCCCTCGGATAAGATAGAGATTTTGATGGACAGGGAATACCATGCAATACCAGCCCATGATGACCAGGAAGAGGCAGTCAGGATAATGAAAAAGTATAACCTCAACGTTCTGCCTGTTGTCGATTCCCAGAATGTTCTCCTGGGCGTTGTCACCGTGGATGACGTGATAGACGTCTATGAAGATGAGGTAACGGAGGACATATACAAAGGCGCAAGCGTCATCCCGTTTGAGGTGAATTATACCACGGCATCCATCTTTTCTTTGTTCAAAAAAAGAATCGTATGGCTCTCGTTGCTGGCTTTCGCAGGGTTTCTTTCAGGCAACGTGATTGCCGCATTTCAGGATACGCTTGGAGAGATTCTCTCTCTTGCCTTCTTCATACCGGTTCTTCTCGATACGGGAGGCAATACTGGCACGCAATCTTCCACACTGATTATAAGGGCGCTCGTGACCGGAGACCTTACGCCTAAGAAATGGTTCAACGTTATAAAAAAGGAATTGTTCGTAGGACTGTTGCTGGGTATTGCCCTGGGACTCATCCTTTGTATATGGAGTTATTCGTGGAAAGGACAGTTAATGCTGAGCATTGTCATAGGCTCTTCTGCTCTGTTTATCGCCGTGTGGGCAAACCTCATCGGAAGTTTACTGCCGATAGTTTTGAGAAAGTTTCATCTTGACCCTGCGATAGTAAGCAGTCCCATGATAAGTACCATAATGGATGTCTCGGGACTTTTCATATATTTTTCAATAGCCATGCTTCTCTTGCTATGACCGGAATTTTCCTGCTGTAGGGTAGTTTTTTTATGATTTTAACGTCCAACTGTTTTCTGCTGCAGTTTCGCCCATTCGTCTTTCAACGTTATAGTACGGTTGAAAACAGGTTTTTCATCAGTGGTGTCAGGGTCGGCGCAGAAGTACCCGAGACGTTCAAACTGGTAGGCGGCTCCGGGTTTTGCTCCGGCAATAGACGGTTCAACGTAACCTGTTACTATTTTTAGCGAATCGGGATTGAGATTTTCGGTGTAATCTATGCCCTCAGGCACGTCAAGTGGATTTTCCCGTGTGAACAAGTGGTCGTATAGGCGTATTTCGGCGGGTATCGCATTTGCGGCGGAGACCCAGTGAATGGTCGCTTTTACCTTTCTTCCATCAGGAGCGTCTCCTCCCTTTGTTGCGGGGTCATATGTACAGTGAAGCTCGGTTACAGTGCCTGTCGCATCCTTCTTCACTTCGATGCACTTTATGAAATATGCGTATCGCAGACGCACCTCCCTGCCGGGAGTCAGCCGGTAGAATTTCTTCGGCGGCTCCTCCATGAAGTCGTCCTTTTCAATGTAGAGCACCTTTGAGAAAGGAATTTTTCTCGTGCCTGCCGAAGGGTTCTCGGGATTATTTATAGCATCGAGCTCCTCGGTTTTGCCTTCCGGATAATTGTCTATGATGACCTTGATGGGGTTCAGCACGCCCATCACACGGGTGGCTTTTTTGTTCAGGTCGTCCCGGACAAAGTGTTCCAGCAGTGAGATGTCTATCGTGCTTTCTGTTTTTGCCACGCCTATGCGGGAGCAGAAGTTCCTGATAGATTCCGGAGTGTAACCCCTGCGCCTCATGCCTGACAGTGTGGGCATGCGCGGGTCATCCCATCCGCTTAACTGTTTTTTTTCAACCAGTTCAAGGAGTCTGCGCTTGCTCATCACGGTGTAGGTCAGATTCAGCCGTGCAAACTCTATCTGGCGAGGGTGGTGTATCTCCAGCCGGTCTATGAACCAGTCGTAAAGCGGGCGGTGGTCCTCAAATTCCAGCGTGCATATGGAGTGCGTTATCCCCTCAATGGAATCAGACTGTCCGTGCGCCCAGTCGTATGTGGGATATATGCACCATTTATCCCCTGTCCGGTGATGGCTCTTTCGCAGGATGCGGTACATGACAGGATCGCGCATATTCAGGTTTGGTGAGGACATGTCGATTTTAGCTCGTAGAACCTTTGAACCGTCCGGATATTTCCCCTCGCGCATTTCCGTGAACAATCGCAGGTTTTCATCAGCCGTTCTGTTTCTGTAAGGGCTTTCTTTTCCGGGTTCGGTAAAGGTGCCTCTGCATTCGCGTATCTGGTCGGCTGTTAGGTCGCAGACAAAAGCATCGCCGCTTTTTATCAGTTTCACCGCAAATTCATACAGACGTTCAAAATAGTCGGAGGCGTAGTATTCCCTTCCTTCCCAGTCAAATCCCAGCCAGCGTACGTCGTCCTTTATAGAATTGACATACTCCTCTTCTTCTTTTGCCGGGTTTGTATCGTCAAAGCGCAGGTTGCATTTACCGCCGAACTCTTTTGCTATGCCGAAACTGATGCATATCGCTTTGGCATGTCCTATATGAAGATAGCCGTTGGGCTCCGGTGGAAAGCGGGTATGTACCCTCTTGCCATACTTTTCCGAAGCAAGGTCTTTATGTATTATTTCCCTGATAAAATCTGTCTTATTGATTTCGTTCATAGGTTTAACATTTTATGAATTAGGTATTCAAAAGTCAAATGCGCCGGGCGAGGTTGACCTTGTTTTTGAAAAAAAATAAACTGTTTATGATGAAAAAAATACTGGTTGTCAGATACGGAGCGCTGGGGGATACGATAGTGACGCTTCCGGTTTTGCAGTCTCTGAAAGAGAGCGGCTATTCCGTCACAATGGCCGGAAACAGCCGGTATGGGGATTTCCTGCTTAAATACGGACATATCGATGGATTCATATCCTTTGATGGGGAATTACTACTTCCTCTTTTTACCGGAGAAGGTGAAGATTCGCTGGCAAGGTATCTTGAACAGTTTGACCTTGTGCTTGCGTACACTGATGAATTTGAACCCTTTTCGGCGGGGTTGAAAAAGTCTTTTACGGGCAAAATATTATTTCATCCTTCCGGACCTTCAAGAGTTCATGAACATATAATTTCATATCTTCTTAAGCCTGTAAGGGATATCGCTGCACGCATAATAGAAATTCCGGAAATCAGTATAAAGGGAAGCGCAACTGAAAAATACTTTGTCATTCACCCGGGAAGCGGAAGCGTACATAAGAACTGGTCTAAGGAGCATTTTTTAAGTCTTTACAGGCATTTATCACAAGATTTGGATGGTTGCATACTCCTTGGCTACGCTGAAGAAGATATGAAGAATTTCTGGTATGATAACGTTCCTGCGGAGAAGATTGTGCAGTCTTCCGATATGACAACCCTGCTGAATCTTGGAGCAAAGGCGGCGCTCTACGTAGGAAACGATTCGGGTATTTCGCATTTTTTCTCGGCTGCGGGGGTCAGGACAGCCGTTATTTTCGGGCCGACATCTCCTGCATTGTGGTCTCCTATGGGAAAAGATGTTAGAATAGTGTGCAAAAATATCGGATGCAGTCCTTGCGATACGGCGGCAAGGGCTTCCTGCATAGAGAAAACGTGTCTGACATCAATAAGCTTCCGGGATGTCAAAAAGGCGCTGAAGGGGTAATATGGAGACAAGCGTAACCATTAAGAGCGGAAAGTATAATCTATCGGGTATTCTGCATATTCCGTCGAAAGGGAAAGCTCCTTTCCCCACGGTTGTCATGTTCCACGGGTTTACTGGGAACAAGGCGGAAAGCCATTTCATTTTTACAAAGACGGCGCGATACCTTTCCTCGAAGGGGATAGCTGTTCTGCGATTTGATTTTATGGGTTCAGGGGACAGCGAAGGAAAATTTGAGAATATGACCCTTCGAACCGAAATGAATGACGGCGTAAAATCTATGGAGTTTGTCCTGAAAGATAAGAGGTTCAACAATGACCGTATTGGAGCGCTCGGTCTCTCAATGGGAGCTGTGACCGCTTCTTTCATAGCTTCAAGATATAAAACCAGGGCGCTTGTTTTATGGTCGCCCCTCGCGTATCCGGAGTTGATTGCAAAGAGAATGCTGACAAGTAAATTGAAAAAGGAACTTTTGGAAAAGGGTAGGGTATATCCTCCGGGAATTGGACACTATCTCGGCAGGAAGTTTTTTGATTCAATTTCCCAAACGAATCCCCTTGAATATGCCAAATCCTACAGGGGAAACGTGCTGGTGGTACACGCCAAGGATGACGCGACGCTTCCACTTGACCATTCGTTTGCCTATTTTGAGTCGTTCCATGGAAGTTCGGTACTGCCCAGAATGATAATACTTGATGAAGGCGGGCATACCTTTTCCACGGAATTTTCCGAGCAGACGGTTATTAAGGAAACCGTAGAGTATTTTGTCGAGACACTGTTTTGAGCAACCCTCTTGACTTTTTTCATTTTTGAGGTATATTTTATATCCTAAATTATATGGAGGGCATGATGCCTACTTATCAATACGAGTGCAAAAAATGCGGACACGAATTTGAAAAATTCCAGAAAATGACAGATGCGCCGCTGTCGAAATGTCCCGAATGCAAAGGAAAGGTTTCACGGGTCATTGGTCTGGGCGGAGGCGTTATATTCAAGGGACCCGGTTTCTACACCACGGAATACAGAAGCGAAGAATATAAGAAGAGGGCAAGGGAAGACAAACAACCGGCAGGTTCAGGGAGTTCTTCCTCATGCTCGACATGCAATGCTTCGGCCTCGGCGTGCGCTACCTGCAAGAAATAAATTGATTTTGAAGTGCAAATCTGATATAATTAACTGCTTCGTTGATAGCTTAATTCCGGCGTAGCTCAATGGTGGAGCAAGCGGCTGTTAACC
>JAKJFI010000031.1 GCA_022704985.1 Candidatus Omnitrophota bacterium
CCGCCGTTTCCCACGGAAAGAACCGCATTTATCGGAGGCAACGCCGCAACGAACGCATCCGGAGAATACAGTTGCAGGTTCGGACCCACGAGAAGATACGTGAGGAGAATAAGGATGCTTCTGACCACGGGTGACGTGTTGGACGTGGCAAGAGGAAGCGTTCTTGAGAAACGTGGTATTCTCGATTACGGAAGCATAAAGGCGCAGATTCCCTCTTACCGCACCCCGCGCATAAAATGTTCGGCAGGTTATTTTTCGCAGGAAGGTATGGATGGCATAGACCTGCTGATAGGTTCCGAGGGCACTCTCGGCGTGATAACCGAGGTTGACGTTTCTCTCGTGGAGGCGCTTCCTACACGGATGATAATAATTCTTTTCTTCAATGATTCTGAGGGGATTCCGGAGACTGTGAAGGAAATAAAGAAAGATTTCGGGGAAAGGCTTTACAGCCTGGAATTTTTCGACAGTGGAAGTCTGGAGTTTTTGAAAAAAGATTTTTCCGGGATTCCCGATGGGACATGCGCCGTGTACGCGGAGACGGACGCCTATGAAGAAACGATGGAAAAATGGGCGGAAATTTCCGATGAAAAGAAAGCCGTTGACACGTGGCTGGGAGAAGACAGGAAAAATTATGACCGGCTGATTGATTTCAGACACCGCCTGCCTGAGAACATAAACGCGTATTTCAAGAAGATAGGGCTGACAAAGGTTGCGATGGACATAGCTGTTCCGGAGGACAAGTTTCCGGAGATGTATGCTTTCTACCGGGGGATAATGAGAAGCGAGAAGCTTCATACGATAATATTCGGGCACATAGGTGAAAACCACCTGCATTTCAACATTTTCCCGCAAGGCGACTCGGAAAAGGCGAGAGCGATGCAGATTTATGAGATGTGTGTGAAGAAGGCGTTGTCTTTCGGCGGTACTGTTGCCGCGGAGCACGGCATCGGAAAGATAAAGCGTAAGTGGCTGGAGGTAATGTACGGTGAGGAAGGGTTGAGGGAGATGGCGCGCGTGAAGAAGTCCTTTGACCCGTATGGCATTCTCGGTCCCGACAACATATTTCCCAAAGAACTGTTGAAGGAATACTGAAAGGAAAGGTTTAGATGATAGGAAGCAGGCTGAGCCTTGAGCTTCAGCACAGACAAGAACTGCGGCGAAATCGGGCTTTCGGAGAACCCGCCCTCCTCTTCTGAGGGTTTAGACAGCTCCGAGCTAATGTTGTCGCCTGAATGCTTGCGCTTTTCACCTTGTCTTGTTGCCGCGCTTTCCGCACTCGCGCCTCAATCCTTTCTTTTCCGCTTTTGGGAATTATAAAAGGAGGAACATGGATTTCATGATAAAGAAGGGACAGAAGATGGTTTGCATAGGGGACAGCATAACCGACTGCGGCAGGAGGGGGGAGCAGGCGCCCTTCGGAATCGGCTACGTCAAGTTTTTCAGGGACATGGTAATTGCCGGCTATCCGGAAAGGAATATAGAGATTATCAATAAGGGGATAGGAGGCAATACGATAATCGATATTCAGCAGAGGTGGAAGGACGATGTGATTTACCACAAGCCGGACTGGCTGAGTATTCTGGTAGGTATAAACGATGAGCACAGGGTGCTTAGAAAGGTTCCCGACTGGACTGATTTAGTCCCTGAGAAATTCAAGAAACATTACGACGAGATACTCAAGGAAACCAAGGAAAAACTTTCCTGCAGGATAATCCTGCTGGAGCCTTTCTACATCAGCGTTGACAGGAGTGGCAGTTGGCGCGGATTTGTCAGGAAAGAACTGTTGCCCTATAGAAATATCGTGGCCGATTTGAGCAAAAAGTACAAAACATTTCTGATAAAAACGCAGGATATTTTCGACAGACAGCTCAGGTATAGGGAAAGCGAGACGTTCTGCGGGGAACCTGTGCATCCGAACCAGACGGGACATGTCTTGATTGCGAATGCGCTGTTTAATCTTCTGAGCGGTAAATGAAAGGTATAATAGATTTCCATACGCATGCTTTTCCCGATAAACTGGCGGGAAAGGCGATAGGACACCTTGAGAAAGAGGGAGGAATCGCCGCCCGACTTGATGGCAGGCTTGCTTCTCTCCTTGCTTCGATGGACAGATGCGGGATAGAGAAAAGCGTCGTCTGCTCGATAGCGACAAAGCCCCCGCAGTTTGACTCCATACTGAAATGGTCGGAGCTCGTGCGGTCGGACAGAATTATCCCGCTTCCTTCGGTTCATCCGGACGACCCCGAAATTATTGAGCGGATAGGCTTGATAAAGAAAAAGGGGTTCAAGGGAATAAAGATGCATCCGTATTACCAGGACTTTTGCCTTGATGAAGAACGACTTTTGCCGGTTTACGAAAAGGTCAGCAGGGAAAACCTGATGCTTGTTTTGCATACCGGGTTCGACTTTGCATTTGAGAGGATACGAAAAGCCGATCCGGAAAAGATTGTGAGGATAAAAGAGATGTTTCCGTTTCTAAAACTCGTTGCCACGCATCTCGGAGCGTGGGAGGACTGGGATGAAGTGGAGAAACTGTTGGTCGGCAGGAACATATGCATGGAGATTTCTTTTTCGCTGGATTTTCTCGACAGGGAGCGTGTGAAAAGAATTATCGAGAAGCATCCGTCCGGCTGTATATTTTTCGGTACAGATTCTCCCTGGACCGGTCAGGCGGAAACGCTTAACCTGCTGAAATCTCTTTCGCTCGAGCCGGAACTTGAGAGCCGTATCTTGAGGGACAACGCGCTCTCTTTCCTTTCCTCTTTGCAGAGTTGATGGAACTGTCTGTGTAGGTTATACTAAGCGCTATGAAAATCATATCTTTTTCAAACCAGAAGGGCGGCACCGGAAAAACCACCGCCTGCGTGAATACCGCGGCGGCGCTGGTTAGAACGGGCGAAAGGGTTCTGCTCATCGACCTTGATCCGCAGGGCAACGGTACCGTGAGCGTCGGGATACGGCTCAGACCAGAAGACTTTACGGTCGCAGATTTATTGCTTGCGGAAACGCGGATTGAAGACGTTATTCTGGACAGCTACCTTGCGGACCTCTCAGTAATACCTTCCAATACGGCGCTTGCGCACGCCGAGGTTGAGCTCGTTTCGAAGAACAAAAACCAGTTTTTTCTGAAGAGGGCGTTGGAGAAGAACGCTGACGTGCTGAATTCATTCGATTTTATACTTATTGATTGTCCGCCTTCGCTATCTCTGCTCACGGTTAACGGATTGTGTGCCTCCGGTTACGTCGTGGTGCCGGTGTTATGCGATTATCTTTCTCTGGAAGGACTTTCCCACATGGTTGAGACCGTTGAAGAGATTAAGAAAAAACTCAATCCGTCGCTTGAAATCCTGGGCATCCTCCCCAACATGATTGACAGAAGATTGAGAATAACGGAAGAGAGCCTTGCCCTGATGAGGAACGAATTCGGCGGTAGGGTCTTCAAGAACGGAATCAACGTGTGCAGCCGCCTCAGGGAATCGCCGTCATTTGGAAAGACGATATTCGACTATGCGGGGAGCGCTTCCGCTTCTGAGGATTTCCTGGCGCTTGCAAGGGAGATTAAAAGACGGATAAAATAAGGAGGATTTGCAAATGAAAAGACTGGGTCCCCAGGCGAGAAAGCTTTTTGAGTATTCTTCGGACAAAAAAACCGCGGAAAAAGCGGAAACCGCAAAAGGCAAGAAATATACGTTCATTCTGCCCGTTGACTTGATGAAAAAGGTTAAACACAGCGCTGTGGAGCAGGATAAAACGATTTCTCGGTGGCTGGCGGAAGCCATCAAAAAGCACCTGCCGGATTGACTTTTCAGGCATTTTGTGGTAAACTGACGAAATGCCGACCAAAAAGGAAGTAATAAACATAATTTCCAATATCGGTTTATGGAGTAAAAAATCGATAGAAGGCGCGCTTGAGGAACAGGAAAACACCAACAATCCCTTAAAAGAGATTTTTCAGAACAGGGGAATGCTTCCTTTTGGAGAGGTCTCTCCATCCTTTTATTTTCAGATGGGGATAGTGCAGAGAGAACTGCCCGCCAGAGAAGTGCCTGCCGAACTGCTTGCATTAATACCTCCAAAAACAGCAAAATCTCACAGGGTTATTCCATGGGAAAAGAAAGAAGACGGCAGGATGGTTCTTGTCTCAGATGACCCGATAAATATCCTTGCGTCCGACTATTTCAAGAAGATTATAGGCGATGAGACGATAAATGATGTTGAGGTTACGATAACCCTTCCGGAAGAGATTGACCAGTTGCTTTCAAAATACTATACGCAGGAATCGATGGAAGACCTTTCGCAGATGCTCCAGGAGGCGAGCAGCGCCACCATAGACCTTGATGCGCCCGCGGCGGCGGTTGATGAAGATGACGACGAGTCTCTTGCGCTCCAGGCGCCTGTGGTAAAAATATGCAACCTGGTTTTTGTAGAAGCGTTAAGGCGCAGAGCGAGCGATATCCACTTTGAGCCGCTTGAAAAGAAGTTCAGAGTCAGGTTCCGCGTAGACGGCGTTCTCTATGAGGTTGTCGCTCCGCCCAAGAGAATAGAGAAAGCTGTTATAGCCAGGATTAAACTCATAGCAAAGATGGACCTTGCTGAAAAACGTCTTCCGCAGGACGGAAGAATAATGCTTGAAATAGGCGGCAAGCCTATCGACTTCCGCGTCTCTTCCCTGCCTGGGATATACGGTGAAAGCGTCGTTCTCAGAATACTTGATAAAACCGCCATGCTCAAGGGACTTGAAGAACTGGGATTTTTGGAGGATGACCTTGCAAAGTGGCAGGGACTGTTGAGATTTGCGGGCGGTCTCGTGCTGGTTACGGGGCCTACCGGTTCGGGGAAGACCACAACGCTCTATGCGGCTCTTCAGACCCTGAATACCATAGACAGGAAACTGATGACCGTTGAAGAGCCTGTCGAATACCAGATACCCGGCATAAACCAGACGCCCGTAAACGCAGAAATAGGGCTGACTTTTGCCGCTATACTGAGATCTTTTCTCCGCCAGTCGCCGGACGTCATACTCGTCGGTGAAATCAGGGATTTTGAGACCGCAGACATCGCGTTGAGGGCCGCGCTTACCGGACACCTTGTTTTCAGCACCCTCCATACCAACGACGCTCCCGGAGCTATCACCCGTCTCATTGATATGGGCGCGCCTCCCTTTCTCATAGCGTCTTCGGTGCAGGGCGTCATGGCCCAGCGTCTCGTGAGGATGCTGTGTTCGTACTGCAAGGAAAAAATAGAACCGGACGAAGAGATGAGGAAGAAATTGAAGGTGAAGGAAGGCGAAGAGCTCAACGTGTGCAGACCGAAGGGCTGCAATGAATGTAACTTCACAGGATTCAGGGGACGCCGCGGTATCTTTGAAATCTTCGAGATGAACAACGAATTAAGGGAACTGTCTCTGAAGCGGGCAAGCGCAAGCGAGTTGAGGGAAGCGGCAAAAAAAGCCGGGATGAAACTTATGGTGGAAGACGGATATGCAAAAGTCAAGAGAGGCTTAACGACTCTTGATGAAGTTTACGCGGTGACGGGAGAATGATATGCCAAAAAAAATAGAAGAACTTCTGGCGCTTCAGGTGAAAGAAGGTGCAGCGGACTTGCATATAAACGTGGGACTGCCTCCCATGTTGAGGATGCATGGCGGAATGACCAAGGTGGATAACGACCCTCTCACTCCGGAAGACACTGCCAATTATATGAAGGCAATTACATCCAGGGAGCACCAGGAGGAACTGCAGAAGATAGGGGGCACGGACTTCGGTTTTGCTTTCAAAGACCTGGCGAGGTTCAGAGTCAGCGTTTTCAAGGAAAGAGGCAATGTTGCCATGTCTTTGCGGTTAATCCCATATAAATTCCTGTCGTTTGAAGAGATAGGATTAGAGAGAAAAACCATGCAGTATCTGCTTACCAGACCGAGGGGTCTGATAATGGTCGTAGGTCCGACAGGTTCGGGAAAGACCACGACGCTTGCTTCCATGGTGGACTGGGTTAACGAGAATCTTGACAAGCATATTATTACGATAGAGGACCCCATAGAATACTACCACAAGCATAAGAGGTCCATTATCACACAGAGAGAGCTGGGGGTGGACGTGCCTACTTTCGAGGAGGCGTTAAGAAGGGGGCTCCGGCAGGACCCTGATGTCTTTCTGGTAGGGGAAATGAGAGACCTTGAGACAATTGAGGCGGCCATTACCGCCGCGGAAACCGGACATATAGTTCTTGCCACACTTCATACGACCGGCGCTCCGAGAACCGTTGACAGAATAGTAAACGTTTTTCCTGTAGCTCAGCAGGAACAGATAAGGGTCATGCTTTCGGTGTCCATCCTTGCGATAGTGTCACAGGTTTTGCTCAGTCGCGTGGATAAACCCGGCAGGGTAGCGGCTTTTGAGGTTATGCTTGCAACAACATCTATCCAGAACCTTATCAGAGAAAGGAAAACGTACAGGATTGTCTCGGAAATACAGACGGGCGGCAAGATGGGGATGGTTACCATGGATGCGTTCCTTATAAAACTTTTCCGGGAGGGCAAGATAAAGTTCGAGGATGTTTTGACTTATTCCTATGACCCGGCATCGGCAAAAGCCGAGCTGGCGGCCGAGGGACTTATAGATGCGTCCATGATGGAGATGAAGGTGGATGAAGGCGTGACTTAAACTGTAAGGTGATAAATAATGGCTGAGAAAAAACTTCTGGGTCAGATGCTGATTGAAGAAGGGATTATAACCGAGAGGCAGTTGAAAGATGCCCTTGAGAGCCAGAGAAAATCAGGGCATTTTCTCGGTAGAATCCTTGTTGACCTGGGATATGTTGAAGAAAAAGAGCTTAAGAGGGTTTTGAGCATTCAGTCCGGAATTGAAATCATAGACCTGAAGAATACAGTGATAGACAAGAAGGGCGTCGAGGTATTCCCGTCCGCCCTCGCAAAGACCTACAATGCGGTTCCCGTAAAACTGGAGAAAAACCTTCTCACGCTTGCCGTTGGGGATACGCTCAGCCTGAACATTCAGGACGACATCTCGTTCATTCTTGGTTATAAGACAAAGATGGTTCTCGCTGATGAGGATGATATAAGAGAGGCGATTGAGACCCATTACGGCAAGGAAATAGAGACGATAGACGACCTTATCAAGTGGCTTGCGCAGGATGTCGAGGAGATGGAAGAGCTTGATGCGATAGCCAGCCAAGGCGAATATGCGACAATTACATCCCTTGAAGAGATTGCGTCGCTTCCGCCCGTTGTAAAACTATTTGACCTGATTCTTCTGCAGACAGTGAGAGATAATGCTTCCGACGTTCACCTTGAGCCTTTTGACGAGGATTTCCGCGTAAGGTACAGGGTGGACGGAGTCCTGTACGATCTCGTACATCCTCCAAAGGGACTGTCTTTCGCTCTTTTCTGCAGGTTTAAGATTATGGCCGGTATGGACATTGCGGAAAGGCGCCTGCCGCAAGACGGTAGAATAGAGCTGTCAATTATGGGCAGGGCGGTTGACCTTCGTATAAATACCGTACCTACGGTTTTCGGGGAATGCCTTGCTATCAGGGTGCTTGACAGGGCGAAGACGATATTTGAGCTGGAAAACCTGGGGATAACTCGTGTAAACATGGAAAAAGTGAGCAGTATGATAACAAGACCCAACGGTATAGTGCTTGCAACCGGGCCTACCGGGTGCGGTAAGACCACGAGTCTTTACGCCATACTGCGGAAATTGAATACTCCGGACGTCAAGGTAATTACTACCGAGGATCCTGTCGAATACATGCTTGAGGGTTCCATACAGGTGCCGATAAGGGAAAGGATAGGGCTGACGTTTGCAAGATGTCTCAGAAGTATATTGAGACAGGACCCGGACATAATACTGGTCGGGGAAGTCAGGGATTTTGATACTGCCCAGATGGCGATACAGTCTTCGCTGACCGGACACCTTGTTTTAAGCACGTTGCATACTAACGACGCTCCGAGCACTATCATGAGACTGATAGACATGAAGATAGAGCCGTTTCTTTTGTCTTCTACGATAGCGGGCGTGATAGCCCAGCGGCTCTTGAGGGTTCTCTGCCCGCGCTGTAAGGAGAAGTACAGGCCTGAAAAGAAAGAACTGATAGAGATACGCCTTACGGAGGAAGCGGCGGAGAATATGCAGTTTTACAGAGCCAAGGGATGCCCGTTCTGCAGGAGCGGGTACAAGGGGAGAATCGCTCTCTTTGAAATACTTGTGCCGAACGAAGCCTTCTGGGAGGCTGTCATTTCGGGGCGCACATTGGGAGATATCAGGAAGATTGCCGTTGAGGATTGCGGCATGAGGACTTTGCTCCAGGATGGACTTGATAAGATAAATGAGGGTATAACGTCTGTAGAGGAAGTGGCAAAGGAGATACACGGCTACTAAGTAAAATGAAATATTTTAAGCGCGAAGCGCTAATTGCTAAACAAATAATAAAGATACAGAGTCTAAATTTCAAACAAGAGTGTCTGTCTTTGGAATTTGAAAAATTAGTGCTTGGGATTTTCGTATTTAGAAATTGAGATTCAGGATTTAGTGTTGAGAGAGAATTATGGGACAATTTCAGTATAACGCGATGGAGTCCGGCGGCAAGCCGATAACCGGCACCATAGAGGCGGGACA
>JAKJFI010000032.1 GCA_022704985.1 Candidatus Omnitrophota bacterium
GAATTCCCTGGGCATAAGAACCTGCCGTGACCTTGGTGACTACCCGGAGGAAGAACTGATAGCCATCTTCGGCATACAGGGGCATATTCTTCACTGTATGGGCAGGGGGGAGTATTCCTCGCATGTAAGTCTTTTTTCAGAGGAACCGGAATGTAAGTCCATGGGGCATTCATACACGCTTTTCCGCGATACCTCAAACCCGCTTCTTGTTAAGGCAACGCTCTATCGGCTTTGCGAGCAGGTCGGCAGACGGTTAAGACAAGATAAGTACCGAGGGAGAACAATAACACTGCTCGTGCGGCTTTCGGATTTTGAGACGCTTGCCCGGCAGAAGAGCATACAGAACCATACCGATGATGGCAGTACAATCTATAATGTAGCGTTTTCAATCATGGAGACGTTTCGGATAAAAAAGCCGGTGAGGCTGGTGGGGGTGAGTGTATCAAACCTGGTTAAGGGAGAGAAACAGCTTCCGCTGTTTGAGAGGGACAGGAAAAGGGAAAGACTCCTATCAGCGACGGACAGGATAAACGACAGGTTCGGAGAGTTTACCGTTTCGTCCGGGCTTGTGCTGATAGAGAAAAAGCTTTCCTCTAAGTGCCGCGCATGCCACGGTTTTATCAAGGGAAAATAAATCGACGAAATTTTCTATTGACAGGCGCCTTGACTTTGTCGTCACGTTGTGGTTATCCAGTTCTTTTGCTATTAGGGGATTGAATGCGGCGAGGAGTTTTCAGAAGGCTGTCAAGGAAACCCGCTTCTGACTGTCGCGCTGAACAGCCATACCAGAACATGCGGATTATTTGAAGAATATTTCATCGAGCTTGAAGCGCAGCATCAGATAAGGTCCTTCGGCGCTGTACATGCTTCCGGTCAGGTCCTCGTCAAAGCTGTCTAAGGAATATCCTGCGGAGAGCCAGAAGTTCTTAACGAGACGGTATCCCAGTTCCACGGCGCCTCCGAAGCGCGTTGTCCCGCCTTTTTTTGTCTTCCATGTCGTGAGGCTGAATCAGGCGACAACTGTTTATTTCCCTGAACGGACTGCGATTTCCTTGTATATCTTTATTGCCAGTTCGTCTCCTCTTGCGCCCCGGTCGATGTTCGCGTTCACGAAAGTTCCCAGTCGCTTGAAATCGATATTTTTGCTTGCTCCGTATGACATGCCTCTCGTCGTTTTCTCGTATTCCTCGGCAGTCAAGCCTTTCCTGATGAACTTGTCGGTCAACGACTCAAGCTGGTCAAGTGGAACTCCCGCGCCCGCGGCTTCTTCGGCGGAAAACAGCATCGTTTTCGCTTCCGGGTCCTTTTTGACCTTGCGAATGTGTTCTCTTACCCTCTCAAGGCGTTACGTCCACATGGTGTTTTCTTTTTTCTTCATCGTATCCCCGTTTCCGGGGCGCTTTTCGTTGCTGTGTTTTTCTTTTTTGCCGCGTTTCTTTACCTGCCCCTGGAGGAATGCTTTCGCCTTCCCATCCTGCTTTACGTCCCTTGCTCCAGCCGGGCGGCACGCCGTTTTTCCAGTCCGTCGCCTGTTCTTCGTCAAGGTCGTCAGGCATCAGGATGTCTTCCAGAATGCCGACCACTTCCTTTTCGTCATCCTTATTGGAGGAAATCCTTGACATCGGCATCGCGGGACCCGCAAGCAGGAAAAAAGCCAGTAAAATAAGGCAGATATGCACACATCTCCTCCAAAAACGTGGTGTCAGACCGCAACCTGCCTCGTTTCGGTAGATATCAGCTTGCCGTCGCGGAAATATTGAACCGTCACCGTTCTCAATTTGCCCGAAAGCGCGCCGGGCGTGGCAATAATCTCTTCCTTTGCGCCAGTTTCGGTTGTCCGTGTGTATTTTATCGTTGCGTTCTGCTTCGCTGATTCAGTAGCGGCCTGGTTCACGATATCCGTATCCGCCTCAACGATGGATTCCCCGGTCTTGTTGTCAACCTTGGAGCCTATCCATCCGCCGGCTACAGCGCCTGTCGCTGCGCCGATAATAGCGCCTCTCCATGGTTTGTTGGAGTCTATCATCGCTCCCAGGATGCCTCCCGCCACCGCACCGATGCCTGCGCCGGTTTTTGTTCCCGTGGAGAGATTGTCAAGCGTAGCGCATCCGCTAAACATAAATGATACCGCCAAAGCCGCAACCAATAATTTCTTCATTCCGGTCTCCTTTCCCCCCGGCTTTTTCAGAGCAGTTGTTGGTTGAAAGTTTAGTGTGTAAAATAGAACTTTTTCTTGCAACCAAACAACTGCCTTTCTGGTTAGGGGTATGCTTTTTGCACAGGGAACGTCCCAGTGCATTTGCTCTCTAAATTATACCCGTTGTCCGGTTAAAGTGAAAGCGATGCCGGCAACAGGTCTCTAAATATCCATATCGGTAAAGCGTATACGATTTGCGGGGGATGAGAGAATTAGAAGATGTTGTTTGTGAGGTGCCTGGCTAAATGATAAGATAAGTACAAAGCGGTTCTTCATAAACTGGGAGAGAGAAAATGTCAACTCAACAGAGGATATTTGAGGATATAACAAAGACTGTGGGGAATACGCCGCTTGTGATGTTGTCCAGGATAGCGGCGGGGATAGATGCGGAGATAGCGGCAAAAATAGAGTCTTTCAACCCTCTTGGCAGTATAAAAGAACGCGTAGGGGTTGCAATGATAGAAGACGCTGAAAAGAAAGGATTGCTGAAGAAGGGAGGCGTAATCGTTGAGCCGACCAGCGGCAATACCGGCATAGCCCTGGCTTTCACCGCCGCGGTGAGGAAATACAGGATAATCCTTACAATGCCCGAAACGATGAGCGTTGAACGCCGGAAACTGCTTGCAATCCTGGGGGCGGAACTGGTGCTTACGCCGGGAAGCGAGGATATGCGCGGAGCCATAAAGAAAGCTGAAGAACTTACCATGGAAATACCGGGAGCTTTCATGTGCCAGCAGTTCAACAATCCCGCGAATGCCGAGGCTCATAGGCGTACGACAGCGGAAGAGATATGGCGGGATACAGGCGGCAGGGTTGACATGCTTGTTGCGGGGGTAGGTACGGGAGGTACCATCACGGGCATCGCCGAGGTGATAAAGAAGAGAAAAAAGGAGTTCAGGGCGATAGCCGTTGAACCCGATGCGTCTCCCGTCCTCTCCGGAGGGCAGGCTGGTATTCATAAGATACAGGGTATCGGCGCGGGTTTCGTGCCGCAGGCGCTTAACGTTGAAATAATTGACGAGGTTATCAGGGTGAAAGATGAGGATGCGGGCGAGACCGCGCGCATGCTGGCGAAAGAAGAAGGGATACTTGCCGGGATTTCAAGCGGAGCGGCGGTCTGGGCGGCGATTGAGGTTGCTAAGCGAAAGGAAAACAGTGGCAAGCTTATCGTGGTTATACTGCCTGACACTGGAGAGAGGTATCTCTCCACCTGGCTTTTTGACAATACCGGTACGAGTTCATCCGAATAGCCTTGTTGGCCGTGTCAGCGACTGCCTTAACGTATGTTAATACGCTTTGTTTCCGATTCCTTGCCTCCCTGTTCTCCGGCACAGGCATTGCCATGCAATTGAAAGCAGATTTGTGCCGGTGATTAGAAAACAGGACCGAGATAGACGTAGATGATGCCTTCGTCAAATTCGCGGAAGCCGTAGCCGGCGTAGAGGGGGCCCAGCAGTGTATCAAAAACTGCAAATACCGACCCTGATAAACGCAGGTCTTCAGGGGAAATGTCTCCAAACTTATCCCACACCTGTCCGCCTTCCAGCGTTGCGCCCAGGAAGAAGTTCTTTTGTCGCGGAGGCAGTGGCATATCAATCTCGCGCAGGTAGGTCAGCCTTAGCAGTCCCGCATAATTCCCCGTGAATTCGTTGTCCCTGTATCCGCTCAACCTGTGAAATCCTCCCAGGGGAAATTTCCTGTATTGCGGCAGTTCCGTATCAAAACTGCCTGACGCTTCCGTGGAGAGGATAAATGTATTCATCGCCCCAGACCATGCGAAGGAGGTTTTCAGCGTCAGCATCTGGAATCTGTCGTCCTCTTCCTGCAGGGCGTCTTTGTAGTTTGCTGCGAAATAATATCCTTTTTTAGGGAAAACGAGCCGGTCCTGGCGGTCAATGGCAAGCGAGCCGCAGAGGAGGAGTTTGTCATCGTTGAATTTAGGGAGCGTACCGTCGCTAATGGTGGGTCTGCTCGTAACCCTTTCGCCCGCTATTCCGATGCGCGCCTGTCCAGTGTTGCCTATGTTCACGCCGAAATCCAGTCCGGTCGCCATGGAACGGGTTCTGTACCGCGCATAAGAACTTTCGTTTTTGTAAAGTTCCGTATTGCGCACCTTATAGTCAAGTATGGGTGCGATAAAGAGTCGGTTCTTGTAATCAATCGGTTGGTAGAATTCAGCCCTGAAGTCATGGTTTATGCCAAGGCGCGCATGGAGATTGAGTTCGGCGCCGAGGTTGTTTATCTGGCTCATCCTGTAGCGCAGCATCGGATTGAAATCCGTGTTGCTGTTGAACTGCAGTCCGAATTGCAGGTAGTTCGGCCCCCAGGGTTTCGTATGCGGTTCTATTACCAGCCCGTAGTCTCCGTCTTCCTGCGCGAGGGAGTAATCTACCCTGTCAAAGAATCCGGTTGCATAAATATCCGCAACCTCGTTCTCAACGGTATCTACGTCCAGTCTTTGTCCGGGCGAGGTTTTAATCCATTCCTTCACGATGCGGCGTGAGACGCCCCTGGGCTTTTTTATCCGTACGAATTCAATGATGGGCGCATCTTTTCTTCCCCACGCGGCGAGGCTGTTTCTTATGCGCTTGTATTCATCCTGCGGGACGGAGAAAGCTGTGAACGGCGAGGCAACTTCCATGGCGGCGGATTCTCCAGCCGCTATTATGCCGGCGGCCTTCTTGAAGTCGGTGTTGGCAAAACCGGGCAGTTCGAGAGTAAGGAGAACGTCCTGCTTGCCCAGCAGGGAATGCTGGAACGCCCGGTCGCGGTGGCTGTATATAGCAAGCACCTGCATGGTTACATCTACCATGGACTTCAGTTTTTCTCTTTTCGCAAGGGGCGGGCTGACATCCACCACTATGAGTCTCTCAGCGCCCAGGGAACGCGCGGTTTCAATTGGGATATTGGCGATGACTCCTCCATCGACCAGCACCATGTCGTCCATCTCCACGGGGGAGAAGACGCCGGGGATAGCCATGCTCGCCCGTATCGCTTTTACAATGTTGCCAGAACCGATGTCCACGCGTTTACCGCTCACAATATCCGTGGCAACCGCGCGAAAAGGTATCGCGAGGTTGTCAAAATTATCGGTTGTCAAAGCCGGAAGCAATATCCTGTTGAGAACCATTGAGAGCTTCTGCCCGGCAAGTATTCCGTGGGGAATATGCACCTGTCCCATCAGAAAGCCGAGTTCGGCGTCCTTAGCGTATTCCGCCGCTTCTCTGCGCAGTTGGTAAGACTGTTGAAGCGAGTGGGGGCTGTCAGAGAATATGTCGTCCCAGTCAACCTCCATTATCTTCTTCTCAATCTCTTCCGGTGAGAGTCCTGTTGCAAAAAGGCCGCCTACTATAGCTCCCATGCTGGTGCCCACAACCATATCCACAGGCACGTTCATTTTCTCGAGAACCTTAAGAACTCCCACATGCGCAAGTCCGCGCGCGCCGCCTCCGCTGAGCACCAGAACGGTAAACGGCCTCTTTTCCGTATTCTGTTGGGCGGAGCACATTCTTCCGGCCAGGCAGAACAGAATCAACAGTACCGCCAAAGATTTTTTCATGGCAACAAGATTATAGCATGTTTTGGCAGAAATCGGTATACGTTCTATAATAGTCCATGAAGGGTTTTAGTCGGTTTAGATATTGGGATTGCGGATTTAGAAAGGGGGAGGTTAAATGAAAGCGGTGCTTTTATCAGGAGGAGAAGGGACGAGGGTCAGGCCGTTTACCCTGACCACTCCGAAACCCCTTCTTCCCATAGCGAATCTGCCGTTGATATATTATCAGTTTTTGCTTTTGAAAAAATACGGCTTTACAGAGGTTATCGTCGGCGTGGGTTACAAGGCGGATTCTTTCAGAAAGGCCGTGGGTCCGGCCGCAAGGAAGGCGGGGGTCAGAGCCGTTATCTCTTCAGAAAAGACCCCTCTTGGAACCGGCGGAGGTCTCAAGAACGCCGGAAGGTTCTTTGGGAAGAAGGAGAGAGAGCCGTTTGTCGTTTTCAACGGGGACGTTATTGCGGATTTCAATCTTGACAGGATTATCGCTCTTCACAGGGAGAAAGAGTCCTGTTGCACAATCGGGCTGGTAAAGGCGCAGGACCCTTCGTCTTACGGGCTCGTGTTGACAGGTCCTGGATTTGAAGTGAAAAAATTTGTTGAAAAACCGAAAAAGAGCGAGATTATCACCGATACGATTAACGCCGGAATATATGTTTTTTCTCCGGAGATATTTGACGAAATTACACCTGGAAAAACTGTTTCCCTGGAGAAAACTGTAATCCCTTCACTGCTCGAGAAAGGGAAAAAGATTAGCGGATGCGTACACTACGGATACTGGATTGACGTGGGTACGGTGGATAAATACAGGCAGGCAAATTTTGACGCTCTCAACGGTAAGGCCGGTATTATTCCTGAACTGCGTGAGACGGCGGAAGGCAGGTTCCTGACAGGGCAGGGGACAGTTATCAGGGAGGGAGTGCGGATAAAAGGCAATGCAGTCATAGGGGACAACTGTTTCATAGGAAAAGACTGTCTGATTGAAGAGAGCGTTATCATGGACAACACCATCATACGCGACAGGTGCATCATATCCGGGAGCATCGCGGGCACGAATGTTCTGGTGGAGAGCGATTGCGTGATATCCGGCGGGATTATCGCCGATGGAAGTCTGTTGCGTCCCTTTACCAAATCTTTCTCTGGATAAGGGGTTTTACCCTGCTTTCTCCTCTCCCCGCCCGGGGAGAGGAGAAGAGGAGGAGAACCTTTTTTATTTCAGCTTCCTGTGGCAGAACCACCAGTCAAAACACTCGAATTCTCCCGTCTTTGATTTTGCGAGACGGTCTTTTGCCGTCTTAACGTCTCTGGCAGGATGAATGATGATATTCGCTCCTATCAATTCGTTGTTGGGCCAGTCTGCGGGAGTCGCCACATTGTGCTCGTCGGTAATCTGGAGCGCTTCAAGCGCCCTCACTATTTCATCAAGGTTTCTTCCGATTTCCTGTGGATAGTAGAGTATCAGCCGTATCTTGCCTTCAGTATCTACTATGAATACCGCTCTGACGGTATTGGTGCCTTTGCCCGGATGAATGAGTCCCAGCGTCTCCGCCACCTTGCCCGTATCGGCTATGATAGGAAATTCAACCTGAACCTTCAGATTGTTCTTTATCCATTCTTCCCATTTTATGTGCGCGAAAACCTGGTCGACGCTCAATCCGATGAGCTCGCAGTTAAGCTTGCGGAACCTGTCGTATTTATTCTGAAACGCGACGAATTCCGTTGTGCATACTGGAGTGAAGTCTCCGGGATGGCTGAAGAGGATGAACCACTTGCCCTTGAACGCGTCCGGAAGCGTCTTAATTCCGTGTGTCGTTACCACCTGCATAGTCGGGAAAACGTCTCCCAGCAAGGGAATGCTTTTCTGCTCTAACGCCTTTTCCATTTTTACCTCCCGTTTCCTCTTTGTAAATGATACAATATTGAACTTATTACATCATACCTTTTTATTTGCCTGCTGTCAAGGTCTAAATTGAATGTACCGTTTGAAAGCTGGTGATGGAGTGCTTGCTGTGCTTCCTTATTAGTTCCTTTGCTTTTGCTTCGAACGCTTTCCTTCTTATATAGGCGGTAGGACCCGGCTGGCAGGGGATGATGAGGGCGCCTTTTCCGAATTTTTTTGCAAGCATAACGAGTTTTTCGTTTTCCCTTTTGTCTTTGCCCAGCACGATGCCGCCGTCTTCAAAATGTCTTCCCAGCTTGAGAAGTGCGATGTCAAATGCGGTTATTGTTCTGCGCATTTTCAGGAAAGGCGCAACTTTCTTGCAGAACTCCTTCTCGCACAGAAGGCATCCGCCGGCTGGGTTAGGATAGGAAATCTTGAATTCTTCCGCGAGCTCTATCTGCCGCCTGCGCTGTCTTCCTTCAATGCCTTCCAGAAGATTTCTGTCTATGACGCCATTCTTTTCCGCGTCCGTTTCGCGCTCAGCGGCCGCAAGATTTTTCCATCAAGTCCTGCCTGCGTTTCTATGAGGCGCATTGTTTTTTTCTTTTGGCTCATCGGCCTTTCGCCGGAAACCTCGCCGGTAACGATGAAATCCGCTTTTATTTTTTTCGCAAATTCCTTTGCCTTTCTGAACATAAATATCCGGCAATCGATACAGGGGTTAAGCGCGGCGCCTCTTCCGAACCGTGGGTTCTTGAGCAGTTTTGCATACTCTTTGAGGAGTTTTCCTTTTGTGCAATCCATGACGTGCATTTTTACCGCCTGCTTCTGCGCAAAGGAGAATGTGCAGAGCCTGTCGCTGCAGCACCCTTCGCCGAAGGGGAGGATG
>JAKJFI010000033.1 GCA_022704985.1 Candidatus Omnitrophota bacterium
TCTCATGGACAAACTCCGCGTTAACCGACAAAAGAATAAAAATTCCTCATAAAACCCATGAAGGAGAAATCCCTGCGACTTATGTGCCTGCGAGAAACACCGTACTCATCAGTATCGCGCTTGCCTTTGCCGAAACGACAGGGGCGGAAGCGGTCTTCACAGGGATAAACGCGGTGTGTTTTTCTGGATATCCCGACTGCAGACCTGAATACATTAGAAGGTTCCAGCGACTCGTAGATGTTGCGCTGAAGAAAACAACCGAAGGGGAAAAAATCCGGCTTAAGACCCCGTTGCTCCATCTCTCGAAAAAACAAATAGTCAAGAAAGGGCTTTCGCTATCGCTGGACTTCTCCCTCACGTGGTCATGCTATAAAAGCGGTAGGACGCCCTGCGGCAAATGCCCCAGCTGTGTCCTTCGGGCGGAGGCTTTCGCTTCCTGCGGTATCCCCGACCCCCTGTATCGTCCCGGGAAAACTGCTAAATAATCCTTCCGTCAACTGGAAGGTTTGACTATCTGCACCGGACCGGGAACATCGATGCTTTGCTGTCCTGCAGGCAGGTCAGGTATATCTATCTCCATACTGCCGCATACGGGACATTTGGGTATAATTACAGCCGAGTCGGCCGACTGAGCATCCGGTGAGAAAGCGGGCTCCTCGAACGCAAAGATTGTATTGTCTTTCATGCATTTGTAAACCGGATATGCGTTCTTCCCTTCGCTAAACGGAGAAGAAGTCGGTATTTCCAGATTTTGCCCGACAACCACCTTCTGGAGAAAAACCTTGTTTGCCTGAACGTCAACAAGAAGCTTTTCATAGGTATACGGCTTGGGTTTCACGGACTTCGCCACAAGTCCGAGGGCAACCAGAATCACCACTATCAATCCAACCTGCGCCAGCTTTTGCTTCATTTCCTCCTCCTTTACCCCGAACTCCCTGCTCCGAACACTTCCTGCGCCCCTTTGGGGGAGAAGGGCGCCGGTGCGATGAACAAAAGGCGCCGTTTAGCACGCCCGCCGGGTCAGTGAAGCGGGTGACCGAAGCCCGTTCCCCGGAGCAAGAAAGGATGCGGGGTTCATGATATATCTCCTGCGCTTTTTTCCATCAACTGCAAACTCAAAACAATTCTTTTTCTGCGCCTATCGTTGAGGAAGGGCCGTGCCCGGGATAAATTACCGTATCGTCCGGCAGTGTTAACAGTCGTTTTCTTATTGAATCGAATAGTTGTTTTTCATCTCCGCCCGGCAGGTCTGTTCTGCCATAACCGCCGCAGAAAAGGGTGTCGCCGGTAAATGCGATTCTGTCTGAAAGCAGGCAAATACTTCCAGGCGAATGCCCCGGGGTATGGAGAACCGCAAACGAAAGTGTTCCCGCTCTCACGGTATCCCCGTCTTCCAGAATTGAAGGCTGAACGTTTATTATCAGGGAAAAACCCAGAAAAGCGGAAAGATTTTTCTCTGGGTCACGCAGGCACTCCGAATCCAGGCGGTGGATGTAAACGGGCAGATGAAATTTTTCGTCCTCTTTTATGTGGTCGGCGTGTCCGTGCGTGTTGAGGACGAAGGACGGTTTTATTTTCTTTGCCAGGAGGATGCCCCGTATCCTTTCATATTCATCGCCGGGGTCAATGACAAACGATTCACCCGTCTTTCCGCAGGTTACTATGTAACAGTTGGTTTGAATCTCGCCTGCAACGACAGTTTCTATTGAAATATCCACGGGAAGTATTATAATATACATTCCGCCAAAACAAAAACATGTGGAAAAAAACTTTCATCTCAGCGTTCATCGCCCAGATTTTATCCATCCTGGGGTTTTCCTTTGCAATCCCGTTCCTGCCGTTTTTTATCGCTGAACTCGGAGTCTCCGGGATGGGACAGCTGGCGTTCTGGTCGGGCATCTGTCTCGGCGCCACAGGCGTCACCCTGTGTCTCTCCGCTCCGGTGTGGGGCGTGCTTGCTGATAGTTACGGCAGAAAGGCAATGGTCTGCAGGGCAATGTTCGCCGGCACGATAATTCTTTTGTTGATGTCCGTGGTACGCACTGTGGGACAGCTTGTGGTATGCCGGCTCTTACAGGGGTTTTTCACAGGGACCAACGCCGCCAGTATCGCGCTGGTCGCCAGCGTGACGCCCCAGGAGAGAAGCGGGTTGACGCTCGGCATGATGCAGGCGGCTGTTTTTATCGGTGCGGCGCTGGGGCCTCTATTCGGGGGCATTGTAGCCGACATGTACGGCTACCGCGCCGCCTTTCGCGCGGGCGCTCTGCTTATCTTTCTCGGCGGACTGCTGATTCTCCTGGTCGTCAGGGAAAGCTTCGTGCCGCCCGACGAAAAGAAGGAAAGTCTCCGGATGGGATTCAGGGATATCCTTTCGGTAAGCGGATTTCTCGCCGCCGTAACTGTTATATTTGGGGTGCATTTGAGCAATTCAATAGTAAACCCTTCCTTCCCCTTGATTGTAAAGGAGCTGGCGCCTTCTCCTGAAAGTCTCAACAGTATAACAGGTTCTGTTCTGGCGGCGGCCGCCGTTGCTGGAGCGTTTTCTGCCGCCTTGCTCGGACACATGGGCGACAGGTGGGGGCAGAAGAGGATTCTGATTATCTGTTGTATAGCCGCCGCATTTGCATCGGCGGGGCATTTCTTCGTGCGGAGCCTGTCATCGCTGTTCGCGGTCAGGATAATGTTCGGCTTGAGCGTCGCGGGGATGCTTCCGTCCGCCAATGCGATGATACACCGGATTATCGACAAGAGATACATGGGCACTGCATACGGAGCGGCTACCTCTCTCAGCATGATAGGATTTGCCCTGGGGCCGTTCATTGGCGGCACCGTAGCTAAGGCGACTAACCTGCGTATCCCTTTTCTCCTCACAGCTTTCTTTCAGAGCATGATGGTATTCTTCATCATCAGGTTCATGAAAACATCCTTTCAGGGTGAAGCAAGGTAAAAAAACAGATTGCAAGCAGGTTCTGCCATCTGCCCTTTGCTGTGCCGATAAACTGTTTTTTCGTAAAACAGCACTCTTGTTTTTCTATAAGTCTCTTCCCGGAATTCCATGCGTTTTTGGCCATGATTTTTTTAAAAGGTCTAACGTCCTTCAAGTATTTTGGCAAGCGATACTGGAAACTGACTGAAATCAGGGGAAGAGTCCTTCTATGGCTATGGAGGTGCCTTCAGGGGCGACAGAGGCGCCTGTCTCCCTTACCAGCACGTCTTCCTTCAGCACGTTCATGCCGGCATCGAGGTAAACAATTTTTAAATCCCTGATTACCGGTCCGAAACCCTGGTCTGCATTGGTAAAACCGGTTCCGGGCAGGACTCCGGGAAAAATCATAAGCGTCTTTTCAAAATCCTTCTCCTGCGCGCCGGCAAAACCCTGGTTGGCAAGGCGGGTGTCAGAGGCGATGAGGATGCGGATGTCCTTAAACTGCACCTGAGGCCATTTTTCATAGGGGATGCGTGTTTTGCTGGAGGATGAATGGTGTACTACTGCAAAGGATATGGCTACTGCCGCGACAAACAGAATCACTGCGGTGAGAATATGTTTTTTGCGCCGGTTCATTTGCAGACTCCGCATGCCCCCTCAGCATAATCCTCTCTCCATGGGGAAAGGACAAGAGAGATATGTCAGTAAGCTTTCTTGTAGATTGCCACAATATCCTGTGCCGTTACGGGTTTCGGATTGTTTTCTATGGGAACCGCAACTTTCAGCGCGTCCTGCGCGAGAGATTCGAAGTTTTCAGGTGAAATTCCCAGTTCTTTAAGACGCGGTATCCTGAATTTTTTCAGGAGGTCTTGCAATGTATCTATTAATCCGGTTGCTTTCTCAATGTCGCTTTCGGCTGTAATACCGGCACAATCCGCTATCCGTGCAATTCTGCCGGCGGCTTCAGGCATGTCGAACTCCAGGACGTATGGAAGAAGAAGTCCGTTGCCCGTGCCGTGGGCCACGCCGAAAACCCCTCCGAGCGGATATGATATCGAGTGAACCGCTGTCACTCCGGCATTGGCAAGCCCAACACCGGCAAGAAAACTGCCGTACAGCATGTTTGCTCTGTGTTCGAGAAGGTTTCCGTTTTCGCAGGCCGCTGGCAGGCTGTTCCACATCAGTTTAACGGCGTTAAGCGAAACTGCTTCACTCATGAAATTCGCCTTGCGGGACAGGAAACTCTCTATAGCGTGGCACAATGCATCAAGTCCGGTTGATGCAGTTACCGCAGGAGGCACGCTAACGGTGAGGAGAGGGTCAAGTATCGCGGCTTCAGGATATAGAAACGGGCTGTTGATACCGCCCTTCTTCTTTTCGTCGGTTCTTATGAATACTGCGGTAAAAGTTACCTCGCTTCCCGTACCCGCGGTGGTCGGCACCATTACTTTGGGCAGTCCGGGGCCCGGCACCTTGTTGAGTCCCTGATAATCCCTTACGCTTCCGCCGTTGGTTATCAGTACCGCCGCGGCTTTGGCCGTATCAAGGGTACTGCCGCCGCCTATGCCGCATACAATGTCGCATTTCTCCTTGAGGCCGAAAGAGGCGCACTCGTCTCCCAGTTCTGTGGACGGCTCTCCCTGCAACCTGTCAAATACGGCGGAACCGAGGCCTTGTTTCCTGAGATTTTCCAGAATCTCCCGGAACACATCCGTACCCGCGAAATTCCCGTCTGCCACCAGCAGAACCTTCTTTCCTCCGAGGGATTCGAGTGTTTCCGGCAGGCGCGACACGGAATTTTCTCCCCAGATGATTTCCGGTCTGCACATGAATTTAAATTTGTTTATCATAATGCATTATTTAATCCGCAAACCTTTCTTTTGTCAATTTCCCATAATCCATACTGGACGGAATTGTCATAGCGGAGACCGCTCTTTTGGACGTTATCATCCGGCGATGACGCCGGCGTGCCTTCACGTTTTTAAGAAAGGGTGTTTCTTCTGAAAGGAATGCCGAAGTGGGGAGTCGAACCCCAACGGTGTTGCCACCACAAGGTCCTGAACCTTGCGCGTCTGCCAGTTCCGCCACTTCGGCGATTGATTCAAGAAATTGAGAGAAACAGGGTGTCAAAACCCAGTTTCAGATTTATATTATACCGCACCTGTCTCTTCAAATCCAGTATTTTTTCCGCGGAAGCGAGAAGCTTTTCTTCTGCCCCGTGCATAATTTTATCTCCGGCACCCTTGTTGACGATGAGTTGTTCGGGCAGTTCAGCTTTACTCATACATGCATCGCGGTACAGCATAACAACCCTGCCCAGCCAGGTGTCAATATCTTCTCTTTCCCTGTCTTTGATAAATGCGTCAATTTGCCTGAAGAGTTCGTAGAAATTTTTTGTCCTTGCAAGTTTCAGCATTTCAACAAATTCGTCATGCGCGGCAGTGTCATTATCCTCTGCCTCCGGAAGCTTATAGTTCAAACGAATCTTCTGGCACCTTGAGAGTATTGTGGGAAGGAAGAAGTTGGCGCTGCTGCTTTTAATTGCAAGGACTCCGTAGGGAGGCGGTTCTTCCAGTATCTTAAGCAGTGCATTTGCAGATTCTTCCTTCATGTATTCTATGTCGAAGATATATATTTTTTTCTTGCCGGAATAGGGGGTGAGGTAGATGTTTTCCTTAACCCATCGCACGTCGTCTATTGACAATACGCTCTTTGATGGCAGTATGACGTTCACATCAGGATGGATGCCCTTTTTTATCTGACTGCAGGAAGCGCATCTGCCGCAGGGCGGCGAATCTTTGCAGTTGAGAAGCATTGAAAGGAAAACGGCTGTCTCATCCCTCTGCTTTCTGTCGCCTCCGTAGATTATGTACGCGCCGGCTATCTTATCTTTCTTTTTTGTTTTGACGAGAAAGTTTTCTATTGTTTTTAGGTCCATGAAGGAATTTCTCCCATTCTTTTATTACGTCCGCGTGCGTCATCTGCAATGTTTTTCTCCGGATGACTTTCACTCTTGCAGGGTCGCGCTTAGCGATGTCTCTGTATCCGCGCCTGACGCGTTTCTGGAATTCGATGGATTCCGTTTCCATGCGGTCGCGGTCCTTGGCGTCAAGAACCTCCAGAAGCTCTTCTGCCGGCGCATCTATCAGAAACGTCAGGTCAGGCATCAATGCGCCCACAAGACTGCGGTGCAGGTATCGTATAAGTTCGCCCGGAATGTCCCTGCCGCCTCCCTGGTAGGCGGCGGTTGAATCTACGTACCTGTCAAGTATGACGGTCGTGCCTTCCTTTAAGGCGGGCTTTATAACTTCCTCGATAAGCTGTGCCCGGCTTGCAAGGTAAAGCAGGAGCTCGCTAAAAGGGCAAATGGCGCTATTCCTGTCGAGCAGAATGGAACGTATTTTGTCGCCGGTATATGTTCCTCCGGGCTCATTCAGCAGGATGGCGTTAGCGCCTTTCGAAATCAGGTGTTTGAAGAACAGTTTTGCCTGCGTTGTTTTTCCACAGCCGTCAATGCCCTCGAAACTTATTATCAGTCCTCTTTTTTTCACTCAGACTTCCTTTTCTCCGCGTTTTCAATCCTCTCTCTATGATGGAAAGGGGATTGACAGGTGAGCGGTGAAAGTCACGGGAGTTAATCGACAAATCTCACGTAGATTTTTCCCATAAGTTCTTTGCGATTCTTAACGATAATCTCAAACTTGTCTTTCTCCCCTTCGATGGACCAGTGCTGCATCATATCTTTGTGCGTTATCCAGTAGCCGATATCCTGTCCGTCGTTGAACCTGGCGTTGCCGGCGAAGCCCTTGAGGTCCGCTCTGATGTTTTCCGCGCCGTCGCCCTGCGGGTACTTGACCTCTTTTATCTGGAACTTTCCGTCTTTCTTTATTGCTATCTCGTCTTCCGGCGCAACGTTAAACGTTTCGTTTCCCGCCTGAATTACAACGATGAAATCCGGAACGCTAACCTCTTGTGCGGGGGGAGCGGGCAATATGTCGCTTATAGGGCCTTCCGGTTTTATAGCCGCAGATTCTATTATAGAAACAGGCGCCTTAAAGAAAAAGCTCAGATAAATATAGTACAACGCAAAAAGAGAATAGACTATTGAAAGCGCAAGGACGGAAAAGAGCTTTTTCCTGTTTATCCCAGCGATAATGGTTGAAAGGATGAACATGAGAAGCGCCAACCCGGCAACAAACAGTGAGAGAATCCTGTTAATCTGGTACATCTTTTCCTCCTTGTCCCGAAAGCCCCTTTCTGTTTTTTATGTGGCGAGGGGCTACGATTTGTCGTCTTTGTTCTTGTAGATGGTTATCCTGTTTTTTCCGCTGTTCTTTGATGAGAAGAGGGCGTTGTCGGCTTTCCCCAGGATGTCTTGTGCGTTCTCTCCGTGTTCCGGAAAGCTTGCAATGCCCATGCTCAAAGTCAGATGCACGGTTTGTTCTGAACAGTCCTTTAGAAAAACATGCTGGGATACGGCCTTCCGGACTCTTTCAGCGAGGGCATTTGCCTCCACGCTTGACGCGAAAGGCAAAAGGTATGCGAATTCGTCTCCTCCGAACCTGCATACCATATCGCTCTCTCTTATCGTTCTGCTGATTACCTCCGCGACCTCCGAAAGAATGACGTCTCCTTTGGGGTGCCCGTAGGTGTCAACGTAATTCTTGAAATTATCCAGGTCTGAAATCATGATGGAAACCGGGAAGCCCATCCTTTTTGCCTTCTTAAATTCTTCTTTCACGCGCTTGCTGAAGTATCTCCTGTTATATAACTGCGTGAGATGGTCGGTTATTGACGCCTTGTTGACTTCCTCGTGCAGTGCAACGTTCTCGATTTCTATGTTTACCTTTCGTATGAAGATGTCAATGATGCTTTTTATGTCGTTGAACATCTTCTTCACTTCCTTGCTTGTCATTGAGACAACGCCGATAACCGCTATGACCTTTGCCTGTCCTTTGCTGGCGAAAGGGATGGTAACTATTGTCTGGCATTCGGTGAAATCGTAGTCTTTCAGAAGTTCGCGCAATCTCCTGTCAATCCCCGCAGGGATATCCATGGGGAAAAATGTAAGCATCTGATGGTTTTTATCGTCAAAAGTTCTGTTGTTCCCGTTACTCGGCAGGGTGTTGATGTTGATGGTAATAATTTCTCCGGGCACATATTTTTTCAGCTGTTCGTCAATCAGCAGAATGAGTCCCTGCGAACAATTGCAGAAGTCCATCAGACTTTCAAGGCTTTGTTTCAGCAGGTCGTCTATGTTGTTCTTTGACCGCAACTCTATGAATGTAGCGTTAAGTTTTTCTATGAGATGCTTCTGGTGGAGCAGTTGCGAGTAGTAGAAATTGAGAATTCTGAAGGTGCCGAAGATGCAAAAATAGGCTATGAGAAGCAACGGCAGTACCGCCTTGAAAATCTCCTGTATCGGTAAGACCGGCTGTGTCCAGACGATTATAAAGGACATCATAAACGTCGCAACCGCAAAGATGAAAAACTCCGTGATTGACAATATCATATTATGCTTTTTGAACATTCCTATATGGTAAATTCTTTTCAAAAACATTTCAAGTGAAACGACGCTCGATTGACAGGGCG
>JAKJFI010000034.1 GCA_022704985.1 Candidatus Omnitrophota bacterium
ATGTTGGTCAGTAGTGTAACCGCAAGGATTTTCAGGCCGCTTCCACTCTTCCCTTCAACCGCCGCCTTCATCACCTGCCTGTCCGCATGCACCGTCAGGAAATCCGCTCCGAGACCCGACGCCTGCTTCACCGCATCCCTTACCGTATCCGCAATGTCATGAAATTTCAGGTCAAGGAATACTTTTTTGCCTTTTTTGACCAGCGAGGAAATGAATCCCGCACCGGCGAGGGTATGAAGAATAATTCCGACCTTGAAGAACTCCACGACCCCGTCAAGACGATTTACAAATCCTTCCGCCTCTTGCGTGGTTGCGGTATCCAGAGCGAATATCAGCCTTTTTCCTGGGTCAGTTTTTTCCATGCGTCCCTCTCGTTTTTAACCTTTGCGTTGCACGAACAAACGCCGTCGCGCCTGTAGAAAAAAACAACCGTTGAAGCCATGTCTTCCGGCATGACCCGTTCAGGTTCAAACCAGAGTACCGTTTTCAGACCTTCTCGTCTATACTGGATTCAATCAGGGATACGATGGATTCTGGGTCCATGCCTTCTTTCTTGAAGAGATAGTTCGGTTCGCCGGAACTGCCGTACTGCGTTACTCCAAGACGGAAGAACTTGCCGGCATATTTCTTATTCAGGAGATGTAATGCTACGGTCATGCCCAGCCCCGTATCCACGTGATGGTCTTCCAGTGTCACAATAAACCCGGTAGAAAACGCCTTTTCCATGGCTTTCTCGTCTATTGCAAGGGGACAGGCGACATTGATGACGCCCACGTTTACGCCTTTCTCTTTTAGAATTTCCGCGGCCTTGAGCGCGCGCGGCACCATGCAGCCCATCGTGATGATATAACCCTGACTTCCTTCTCTCAGCATATCCGTCTTGCCGTATTCAAACTCGTAGTTTTCGTCGAAGAATACCGCGCCGTCTTCTTTGGTAACAACAGGGACCTTTGACCTGCCCATGCCAACGAACCAGTTGCCGGGCTGTCCCGCAACATGCCTTATAATCCTGTCGGTCTGGTTGGGGTCGGCAGGGATGACAACCCTGAACCCGAAAAGGTTTCTTAACGTACCCACGTAATCGATGCACTGGTGCGTCTTTCCGTCTTCACCCACGTCAAGTCCGATATGCGTGCATACCAGTTTCAGGTTGCTGTAGTTCTGGTCGTTCAGGCGCGCCTGGTTAAAGGTCTCGTCCACGCCGAAGACCCCGAAATCCGAGAAGAAACTGATTATCTTGTCCGTGGAGATGGCTCCGGCTATCGTGGCGGTGTTGTGCTCCTGAACTCCGGCCTGGAAGAATTTGTCCGGAAATTCCTTTGCAAAGATGTCAGTCTTCACGGAAACGGCAAGGTCGCAGTCAAAAACCGCAACCGGGTATTCTTTATTGTCAAGGTTTGCCTTTGTAACTTCCACCAGCGCTTTCCCGTACGCGCTCCGGTTATCTGTTTTATCTTCCTTTTTGTAAATCACGGGTGCGCCCTTTTTCAGGTTTGGATTAAAGTAGAACTTCCTGTCAGGGTACGACCATTTCTGTTCTCTTAACTTCCTGTACTTGTCCAGCTCCGGCGTCAGTCCCAGCTCGCTCATCGCCTTTGCGTACGCCTGTTCGTCGAGGGTTTTGCCGTGGTATTTGTACTCGTTCTCCATGAAGGAAACGCCTTTGCCCATCACCGTGTTTGCTATAATGCAGACAGGCCTGTCCATTTTAACGGAATCTCTTATCGCATTGTAGAGTTGTGCAAAGTCATGTCCGTCAACCTCCATAGTCTCCCATCCATCCGATTTATAGTTGGCGCATATTCTGCACGGCATGACGTCGTCAGTTCTTCCGCTTATCTGTATGTTATTGTTGTCAACGATTACCGTGATGTTGTTCAGCCCGTACTTTGACGCAAATCTCCTCGCCTCCGCTATCTGCCCTTTGGTATGTTCTCCGTCGCTGGTAAGGACAAAGGTATAGGTGTCCCTGCCGTGAATCTTGTCGCCGAGGGCAAAACCGCACCCTGCTGAAAGCCCCTTTCCCAGGTTGCCCGTGCCCCATTCCACACCCGGCACCTTCCGCACCACGTGTCCCTCAAAAATGCTCCCGGAAAGACGGAATGTCGCCACCGCCATATCAATGTCAAAAAAGCCCAGCCGCCCCATCGCCGCATAGACGCCGGGAGAGGTGTGTCCGTGGCTGACGACTATCTTATCCCTGTTGGGGTCATCAACCCGGTCGGGGGCGATGTTTGCATACGAAAAAACCGTCAGGTACATATCCAGCGAGGACATCGAACCGCCCGGATGTCCTGAGTTGGAAATAGTCGTCATCGTTAGAATGTCACCCGTGCACAGTCTGCTCAGTTCCTGCAGTTTGGAAATATCTTCGCCGGTCAGACGCTCCTTCTCAAATCTTGCCATTTTGTGTCCCTCCATATATCTATATTTTGTAAAGTTTCTCATTATAGCACATAAACAATGGGAATGATACTATTCGGGACATCGCGAATGGAATGTCATACTTAAATGGGGGCGGTTCGAGACTGCTTTTTGGTGTCTATGCAGTTTCTTACTGCTTTGTCCATGCAGAAATTTCAGTTTTCGGAAGTTTTCTTGAAATAATCGGGGGTATGAGTGTATCATAATGGGAACTCTGGGAGTGATATGGGCATGAAAAGGTTTAGGTACGACACTTCGGGCAGGTGGTTTAAGGGGAATACGCATATTCACAGCACTGTTTCAGACGGAGGAAAGGATTTTAAGGAGCTGGCTGAGATGTATGCATCAAAAGGGTATGCGTTTCTCTTCCGCACCGACCATTCGGTTCCGTCAAACGTTTCAAAAGATAAGAAAAAATATCCGTTGCTTTGGATTGACGGAGTGGAACTTGCCGGATATGATTACGCAGGGTCTCTCTACCATGTAGTCTGTCTGGGTACGGTCAGCGGCATTTCAGGAAATGACCGGGATTTCATTGCGGATTTACAGCGGGCCCGCTCGCAGGGAGCCTTTACCATCATGGCGCATCCTCACTGGACGGGCAATTCCTTTCAGGATTATGCAAGATGGAAATTTGACGGGGTGGAAATCTATAATCACATGGGCCGGTGGCTAAACGGCAAGGGAGAAGGGCTGTTTTTCTGGACGGAGGCGCTGAAGAACGACCCTGATATCCTCGGGTTTGCGGTTGACGATGCGCACATCAGTCCGGAACATCCCGGGTGGGACGGCGGTTGGATAATGGTCAATGCCGGGAAATGTTCCGGTATGGAAATTGCAAAGGCGATACACAGAGGCAATTTCTACTCAAGCTGCGGACCGGAGATTCATTCGCTGAGGATTGAAGAAGGGAAACTGCATATTGAAACTTCCCCTGTTCGGTTTGTGCGGCTTGTCAGTACGGCGTGGAGAGGTCTGCGGAAAGGGAATTTCGAAGTGAAGCTGATGACAAGCGTCACTATGGAGATACCGGCGGAATGGCCGTTTGTGTACCTTGAGATAGAGGATAACGCTGGCCGCCGTGCATGGACGAATAATTTATTTACCTGCAAAGATTGATATAAGGGCAAGAAGGGAAAACGGAGGAATTTAGAAATGAGATGGAGTAGATATTTCATGCCGACCTCGAAAGAGGCGCCCAAGGATGCGGAAACCATAAGCCACAAGCTGATGTTTCGCGCCGGGCTTATAGACAAGACGTCTTCAGGGGTTTATACCTATCTGCCTGCCGGCTATAAGGTCCTGCGGAAGGTAGAGAATATCGTAAGGGAGGAGATGAACAAGGCCGGCGCTGTGGAACTTCTTATGCCCGCGCTGCAGCCCGCAACCCTGTGGAAGGAGAGCGGACGGCTGGATAAGATGGGCGAGGAGATGATACGGTTTACCGACCGGCATAAAAGGGTTATGATTTTCGGACCCACGCACGAAGAGGTGATTACCGATATCGTCAGGAGGTACGTCAATTCCTGGAAACAACTGCCGGTCACACTCTATCAGATACAAACCAAATTCCGCGATGAGATGAGACCGCGATTCGGCATCATCAGGGCGAGGGAGTTCCTGATGAAGGACGCCTACAGCTTCGATGTTGACGAAAAGGGGCTCGACGAGACATACGCGAGGATGAAAGAGGCGTATAACAACATTTTCACGAGGAGCGGGTTGACGTTTATTATCCAGCAGGCCGATTCCGGGGTCATCGGCGGGAAGTTCTCCGAAGAGTTTGTCGCAAAGGGCGAGTGCCCGGAGCTGGAGGTCGGGCACCTGTTCAAGCTGGGCAAACAGTACAGCGAGGCGATGAAGGCGGTTTTCGTGGACAGGGACGGAAAGGAAAAAACGGTTGTTATGGGGTGTTACGGCATAGGCGTCAGCAGGATAGTCGCCGCCGCTGTTGAGAATAACTATGACGAAAAAGGCATTGTCTGGCCGCTCTCCATAGCGCCTTTCAGCGTTCTTGTCATTCCGGTCAACGTGGAAGGAGGCGAGTTGATGAGCGCGTCGGAGAAGATATATAACGGCCTGCTCGCGGACGGGGTTGAGGTGTTAATGGATGACCGGAACGTCAGTACCGGGGTCAAATTCTCCGAAGCTGACCTCACCGGTATCCCGCTGTGGATTGTCGTGGGCAAGAAGTTTGCCGCAACCGGCAAGGTGGAAATTAAGATAAGGAAAGAAAACAGGTTCGTGGAGGTTGAGCCGGAGGATGCCGGCAGATGGGTTAAGGATTATATAAGGCAGTCTTTGCGACGGTAGAATTATTCCCGTATAATGGGACACATCCGACAATCAGGAGATTGCCGCGCGCAAGACGTTCGCAATGACAATGATATGACAACGGCGGACATTATAAAAAAAGGGGTCATTTTCAGGCAGAAGGAATTCCTGCTGTCTCTGGTTGTCTTTGCATACCTGATGTTTTCCCTTTCAATCCTGTTGCTGAAGTTTTCGGAAAGAGCCCTTTTATTGCTACAGTTTTTTTTCCTTCTCTTTGAGAATTACATAACCGTGGCGGTCTACTACGGAATCAAGGAATATATATTTGAGGGGAAATTCAACCTTTCGGAGATATTCGTTAAGGCGGGACATTTCTTTTTCAGGGTTCTGTCGTACAAGTTGTTTGCCGGTTTCTTTGCGCTTTTACTGGTCTCATTCTGCATCAGCATGATTGAGCTGGTCAAGAGCTCGTCTCTTGCGGCGGCGGGGTTTATCACGGGGTTCACCATCTTGTGGATAGCCTTTCCGGTTTACCTGCTCCTGCTTACCTTTATGGCTCCGCTGATAATAATTGCGGAGGACGCCCTGCTTTTTGTTTCTGTCAAGACAAGCCTTGTCTTTATCAGGGAAAACCTTGCCGAAATCGCAAAGCTTGTTCTGTTTGCGGCTCCTTTCTGGGCTTTTGCGCTTTTCCTGACAAAGGTGTATAATGATAGAGGTTTGTTTTTACTCGCCGGAACAGTATTCTATTTTATAGCGGTTCTGGAAATTGTAACAATCAAGATTTTTCTGTTGTTCTACAGGGAGAGGAAAAAGGGCATATCAACCTCACCCTGACTCTCTTCCTTCAAGAGGCGAGAGAAATAGTCGGAGGTGGAATAATGGCTGGGAAAATATTTGAGATAAGGTGGCATGGAAGGGGGGGGCAGGGAGCAAAAACCGCCGCCCTTCTTTTCGGCGACGCGGCGCTGTCCACGGGCAAGTATATACAGGCGTTTCCAGAATACGGGCCTGAGAGGATGGGAGCGCCGGTGCAGTCTTTCAACAGGATAAGCTCGGAGCCGATAAGGCTTCATTCCGGCATAGAGAATCCGGATGTCGTGCTTGTGCTGGACGTAACCCTTGCCGGACAGGTGGATGTTACAAAGGGTGTTGACCCGGACAAGGGAGTGCTGATAATAAATACTCCGCTTTCCGCCGACGATATAAAGAAGAAATTGAACTATAACGGCAGGGTCTGCACGGTGGATGCCTCTGCAATAGCCACCGACACGATAGGGAGAAATATCCCCAACACACCCATGATAGGCGCGCTTGTGAGGGTTGCGGGGATACTTGGGTTGGAGGAACTGCTTGAGGATACGAAGAAAAAACTGGAAAAAAAGTTCAGGAACAGGCCTGAAATCATAGAGGGAAATCTACAGGCTATTAAGCGAGCCTATAATGAAGTAAAAGGAGTCTGAACATGGAAGAAAAAAAAGCAACCTGGAAAGAATTGCCCGAAGGCACCGCGTTGGATGGCGCATCCTCGCTGAAGTTTAAGACGGGCAACTGGCGTACCGACAGACCCGTGCACATTCCGGAGAAATGCATCCATTGTCTTTTCTGCTGGGTTTCCTGTCCTGACGGCGCTGTGAAGGTAAATGCTGAAACCGGCAAGTTTGAGGAGTTTAATTATGATTTCTGCAAGGGCTGCGGGATATGCGCTTACGAGTGTCCTAAAGACGCTATCAAGATGGTCAATGAGCAGGAGGCGAACGAAAAATGAAGAAAATGTCCAGGTGGGGAATCATTATTCTCATTCTCTCCGGCTGGGTAGCTTTCGGAGTCCTCTACGCGAAGACCGCGAGGGAGCAAGCTAAAGCAGGTGCAAAAATTACCGAGCTGGAGTCGGAAGTCGATTCCTATCAGTTTCTGTTCAAGGACGTGGCCGCAAGCCAGGAAAAGATAGACAACGTCATTTCAACGCTTCAGACATTGAAGGGAAATCTTGAAAAAATTAAAAATAAAATAGACAAAGAACCGGATAAGCAAAAACAATAACCCCATATTGCTTATCATTGCGAGGGAGCGATTTTTATAACAGAAGCAATCACATAGATTGCCGCGCACAAGACGCTCGCAATAACAAACTGATGCGGGGCAAGGGAGAAACAAATGAAAGTAGCGAAAACAGGTAACGAGGCGTTTGCCGAAGCTATGCGGCAGATAAACCCGGATGTGGTTGCCGCCTACCCGATAACCCCTGCCACGGAGGTAGTCCAGATATTTTCGCAGTTTGTGGCTGATGGACAGGTGAAAACGGAATTCGTGGCGGTTGAGAGCGAGCACAGCGCCATGAGCGCGTGCATCGGGGCAAGCGCCGCCGGCGCCAGGGCGATGACGGGGACGTCTTCCCAGGGGCTTGCGTTTATGTGGGAGATGCTCTACATCGCAGGGGGCTTGCGCCTGCCCATAGTGATGGCTGTGGTGAACAGGGCTCTGTCCGCACCAATAAACATACACTGCGACCATTCGGATTCCATCGGAGCAAGGGATTCCGGCTGGATACAGCTTTTTTCAGAGAACGTTCAGGAGGCGTACGACAATATAATCCAGGCGGTAAGGATAGCCGAGCATCCCGACGTGAATCTGCCGGTGATGGCAACGACGGACGGTTTTATCCTTAGCCACTGTCTGGAGACGCTTGAGATGCTGTCCGATGCGGACGTGCAGGGTTTTGTCGGCGATATACCTGAACGGGCAACGCTCATAAAAAGCCTGCGGGAAGGCAAGCCGCTGACGCTGGGCGCTCTTGACCTGCAGGACTATTATTTTGAGCACAAGCGGCAGTCTGCCCAGGGTATGTTCAACGCGATGAAGGTGATACCCGAGATAGGAAAAGAATTTGCGAAGAAGTTTGGAAGGGAGTATGGTTTTTTTGAAGAATACAGGCTTGCAGACGCGGATGCGGCAATAGTTGTTATGGGCTCCGCCGCGGGAAATGCGAAAGACGTGGTTGACACGATGCGCGGGGAAGGCAAGAAGGTGGGTCTCCTGAAACTGCGGGTTTACAGGCCTTTCCCGGCGGAATTTCTGGCAAAGGCGCTCTTGCCCGTGAAAAGCGTGGGCGTAATGGACAGGGCGGAAGGGATGAGCGCCGTATCCGGTCCGCTGTACCCGGAGATATGCGCGGCTCTTTATGATGCGGAAGAGAAGAGACCTGTTGTTCAGGACTATATATACGGTCTGGGCGGAAGAGATGTTTCTCTGGAAGATATAAGATATATATTTGACGAACTTCTCAAGACCGCAAAAACAGGAAAGAAAGAATATACGTTGAAATATATCGGGGTAAGAGAGTAGTGTAGAACCCATTTTCCCCTCTCCCCGAGGGGAGAGGAATCGTGAGGGGGAAGGAGAGAAAATGCCGAGTATAAAAGAACTTGCAAAAAGGGAAGAGAAATTTGTTTCTGGCCACCGTCTGTGCGCCGGCTGCGGCGAAGGTATAGTGGCAAGGCTGGTAATGCTTGCCATAGACAGGCCGGTGATAGTGGGCAACGCCACGGGCTGTCTTGAGGTGGCGAGTACCATTTTCCCGTATTCCGCGTGGAACGTTCCCTGGATTCATTCAGCGTTTGAAAACGCCACGGCTACCGTCAGCGGCGTCGAGGCGGCATATAAATCACTGAAGAAACAGGGCAAGATAGACAAGGACGCGGTATTCGTAACCTT
>JAKJFI010000160.1 GCA_022704985.1 Candidatus Omnitrophota bacterium
AGAATGTCATTGACTTCAAAGTGCGCTATGATTTCCTCACGGAGGTTGAAGCCGCATATATAGTGGGAGATTTCGGCGTTGAGATGGCAGACCCGTGTCACGGCAGGATTGTGAAAGAGAAGCAAAACATCGTTGCGGGGTCGCTGGCGGGACAGGGCTATCCGTTTTACAGCGGGAGGATGGTTTACAAGACGGAGTTCAACTTAAAATCCCGCGTGAAAAAGAGTGTGTTCCTCAGGATATTGAATCCTGCGGGCACGCTGTTCAATCTGAAGATTAACGGAAAGGATGCCGGCAGGATTATGTGGAGTCCGCATCTTGCAGAAATAACTCCGCTTGTAAAGACAGGCAAGAATACGATAGAACTTGAACTGGTCACCTCGCTTCAGAATTCATGGGGTCCCTTACACGAGAGAAACGGAGATGATAATATGTGGGTTGGTGTCAGTGCCTTTGAGCACGAGGATTTCTTGAAGGAAGAATTCTCATTCTTCAATTACGGACTCGGGGGGCTGGAAATCTTCTCTGTTTAGAATTTTATCTTTCCCCCGAAGAGGTGTTTTAAAGGTTTGCTTCGGATTCAGTATCCATTCCGGCTTTTTTCAATATCTGCTATTTTCCCTCTAATTATTGATAAAGTGCGGTATTACCGGTTTCCGTTGCTTTTATTCCCACAGAAGTATAATACCTGTATGGAGCAGGGCGATAGATGCGGAGCAGTGGACAAAAAGCAGGGAATATGATATGATTCTCGGTCGTTTAAATTGAGAGGGATACGAAAAAGTGGATATCAGAGTTACGCAGGGGTACATCATAGACGGATACGTACTGGAAGAGATGTTGGGTTCCGGAGGTTTCGCAACCGTATACAGGGCCAGGAGTATAGACCCCATTCCCAGGTACGATACGATAATAGCCGTGAAGGTTCTCCACCCGAGAAGACTGGACAGGGGGCAGATAAGACGGTTTGTAAGAGGAATCAAGATATCCATTCCTTTGAGACATCCCAACGTAGTGAGGGTTTTTGCCGTCAGGAGGCAGGACCGGAACTACTTCGGGCTTATCGAATTTATGGATACCGACCTGTTGAAAGCAATCAGGACAAAACCGCATATATTCAACCAGAAGAACGTGTTCGAAATAATCAGAAAATCGGCGGCGGGGCTTGAGTATATCCACCGCAACGGTATAATACACAAGGATATAAACCCTGCAAATATTCTTGTATCGTATTCGCTTGACAAGATAAAAATGACGGATTTCGGACTGTCGGAGAAGAAGGGGTTTTTCAAGAAGGAAAACAGCTCCGGCGGCGGAACTGAGGGTTATATAGCTCCGGAACGTCTGCAGGGTCTGGCCGCAGACGTTAAGTCTGATATTTATTCCTTTGGCAAGACAATGCAAAAAATCTATTCGGAACTTGGGTTTGAGATACCGGAAAATGTAAGGTACGTGATTGAAACGGCGATAAAACCCAACAAAGAAGAGAGGTTCTACGATATGAGAGAACTTTTGTATTTTCTTGACGGAGGAAAGGGAAATGTCCGTTAAGTTAATATACTCTGAGAAATTTCTTGAATACTCTGAACCGGGACATTACGAGTCTCCTGCAAGACTACTGGCCGTAAGTGATTTCCTGCGAAAAAAAACCGATTCTTTCGAATTCGTCCAGCCTGTTCCATGCGATGAAGAGGACTTA
>JAKJFI010000035.1 GCA_022704985.1 Candidatus Omnitrophota bacterium
GCGGGATTCCCCATAGCTTCCCCCGATGACGCAAAGGGCGTAAGCCTCATAGGGGAAAGAGTAAAAAATTCCGTAGTCTGCGCCCTGGCAAGATGCAGGGACGAAGATATCGAGGTTGCGCTCCGTTCGCTTGAAACGGCCGCAAAACCGCGCATTCACATATTTCTCGCAACTTCCGAGATACACAGGAAATACAAGCTCAACAAGGCAAAAGACGAGATAATAAAAGTCGCTGTGGAAAAAGCCGCTCTGGCCAGGAAACACATTGAAGATGTGGAATTTTCTCCTGAGGATGCATCGAGAACGGAACCGGATTTCCTTCTTGAAGTCGCAAAGAGGGTCGCTGAACAGGGCGTGAAGACCATCAACATCCCTGATACGGTAGGTTACACGATACCCTCGGAATACGGTTCTCTGATAAAGCACCTGAGAGAAAACCTTCCCGGCAACGTTGTGATAAGCGTGCACTGCCACAATGACCTGGGACTTGCCGTGGCAAACTCGCTTACCGCGGTGATGAACGGCGCCAGACAGGTCGAATGCACGATAAACGGCATAGGCGAACGCGCGGGAAACGCCTCTCTCGAAGAAATCATCATGAACCTTTCCGTAAGAAAAGACCTGTACAGACTTGAAACGAACATAGTAACGAAAGAACTCTACAGAACAAGCAGAATGGTCTCTTCTCTCACAGGTATGCCGGTACAGCCGAACAAGGCGATTATAGGACAGAACGCATTCCGTCATGAAGCCGGCATACACCAGGATGGCATATTGAAAAACAGGGCGACATACGAAATCATGAGCCCGGAAATGATAGGCATACCGGAGAGCGAACTTGTTCTCGGCAAACACTCCGGACGGCATGCGCTCAAGGAACGCCTGGAAGCGCTCGGATTCCAGCTTGATGAAGAGCAGCTTGGAAAGATTTTTGATAAATTTAAAAGACTCGCTGACAAGAAGAAAGAAATCACCGACAACGACCTCATAGTGATAACTGAGGAAGAGGAGATACGCACAGAAGAACCGACCTATATCCTGGAGTATTTTCACATAATCTCCGGTTCATCTACGATTCCCAGCGCAACCGTGAGAATAAAGAAAAACGACCAGGTGTACGAGGATGCGTCCCGCGGAGACGGGCCTGTAGATGCTCTTTATAGGACGATTGACAGGATTACCGGGCTCTCACCGATATTGAAGGAATATACGATAAACGCGGTGACCGGCGGAAAGGATGCGCTGGGCGAAGTGACGGTTGCACTGGAAATGGACGGATTGAAAATTTCCGGCAAGGGCGTGAGCACCGACATCGTGGAGGCAAGCGGAAAAGCATACCTGAACGCCATCAACCGTTTCCTGATGAGAACGAATCTACCTAAGGGAAAAAAGGGAACATGACATAAAACATTCACCCTCCCCTCAAGGAGAGGGAAAAGAAATGAAGCTACCCCTCACAATGAGGGCATATCAAAGGAGCGTTCCTCTTAAAGCAACACCGGAGAAAACCGGTGTAAACGGGACAAGCGGGGTAAAATGACGATAACTGAAAAAATAATAGCGGCGCATTCCGGAAAAGAATCTGTCAGTCCGGGAGAATTTGTTGACAGCAACGTTGACCTGGTACTGGCAAACGATATAACCGGACCTCTCGCAATAGAGGAGTTTGAGAAGGCGGGAGCAAAGAAGGTTTTCAATCCTGAAAAGATAGTCCTTGTACCAGACCACTTCACCCCGTGTAAGGACATAAAGAGCGCTGAGCTGGTAAAATGCCTCCGCGAGTTCGCCGGGAAACATGGGGTGCGTTTTTACGAGATAGGAAGGGTTGGAATAGAACATGCTCTCCTGCCTGAAGAAGGACTGACAATGCCCGGATATTTCATAATCGGAGCTGACAGCCACACGTGCACATACGGGGCAGTGGGAGCGTTTTCAACGGGCATGGGAAGCACCGATATCGCCGCCGCCATGGTCACAGGAAGAGTATGGATAAAGGTGCCGCCGACTATCAGATTTAAATATGCGGGCAAGCGCAATAAGTATGTCGGAGGCAAGGATATCATACTCTATACCATAGGCAGAATCGGCGTGGACGGAGCCTCGTATAAATCCATGGAATTCGCGGGAGAGACCATACGCAACCTTCCCATGGACGACAGGTTTACCATCTGCAACATGGCGATAGAAGCAGGCGCGAAGAACGGGATAATAGAACCCGACGACATAACGCAGGCATACATTGAAGAAACTTCGGGACATTCTACCGGGATGTCATTGAAAAGCGACGAAGACGCTTCCTATGAGAACGTGATAGAGATTAACGCGGAGAAGATACAGCCGCAGGTAGCGGCGCCGCACCTTCCGTCCAATTCAAAAGACGTGACCGAGTATTCCGACGTAAGAATCCACCAGGCTGTCATAGGTTCCTGCACGAACGGAAGGATAACAGACTTACGGAGAGCGGCGGGCATTCTGAACGGTCAGACCGTTCATCCTGACGTAAGATGCATTATCATCCCAGCCACGCAGAAGATTTACAAACAGGCGCTTAAGGAGCGATTGATAGAAGTCTTTCTCGCGGCAAACTGCGTGATAAGCCCTCCCACATGCGGACCGTGCCTCGGAGGACACATGGGAGTTCTGGGCAGGGGAGAAGTTGCAATCGCTACGACCAACAGGAATTTCATCGGCCGGATGGGTCATATCGAAAGTTACGTTTACCTTTCAAACCCCGAGGTGGCCGCCGCAAGCGCGATAAAAGGCAGAATCTGCCACCCCGATATGATATAATGCATTTATTCTTCAGGAGGGAAGATGGAAGCAAAAGGAAAAGCATGGAAATTCGGTAATCATGTTAATACGGATGATATTATAGCGGCCAAGTACCTTAACACAACCGACACAAAAGAACTTGCCGCCCATTGCATGGAGAGCCTTATGCCGGATTTCCCTTCAAAAATAAAACAGGGCGATATCATTGTGGCGGGCGAAAACTTCGGATGCGGGTCAAGCAGAGAACACGCCCCTGTTTCCATCAAAGGCTGTGCAATTTCAGCGGTTATAGCAAAAAGCTTCGCCCGAATTTTTCTTAGAAATTCCATCAACATAGGCCTTCCGGTCATTGAGCTGGCAGAAGCCGGACAGATTGAAGAAGGAGATGAAATCACGATAGATTTTGAAACGGGAACGATAAAAAATCTCACTAAAAACAAAACGTATCAATTTATAAAATACCCTGAATTTTTGCAGGGAATAATAAAAACTGGAGGATTGATGAAATGGGTGCGGGAAAAACATATAAAATCGGAGTAATCCCCGGAGACGGAATAGGCGCTGAAATAATCAGAGAAGGGATAAAAGTTGTACGCGCGGCATCAGAGAAATTCGGGTTTAAACTCGAGACAATCAATTATGATTTCGGCGGTGACAGATACCTGAAAACAGGAGAGACGCTCCCTGATTCAGCTATAGAGGAGTTCAGGAAACTTGATACGATATACCTGGGCGCCGTGGGACACCCGGATGTTGCGCCCGGGGTACTTGAGAAGGGCATTCTGCTCCGCATACGATTTGAGCTTGACCAGTATATTAACCTGCGTCCCGTAAAGCTCTATCCCGGAGTGTGGCATCCTCTGAAAGACAAGGGGCCGGAACATATTGACTATGTTGTAGTCAGGGAAAACACCGAAGGCGCGTACAGCGGCATAGGCGGATGCGTGAAGAAAAACACCAAAGATGAAATTGCAACACAGCTGGACGTAAACACAAGAAAAGGCGTTGAGAGATGCATCAAGTATGCCTTTCAATATGCGGTAAAACGCAACAGGAAGAAAACGCTGACCGTAGTCGACAAGGCAAACGTTCTGACCTATTCCGGAGACCTGTGGAGAAGAACCGCGAAAGAACTGAACAAAGAATTCAGCGACATAACACTTGACTTTGCGTTCGTTGACGCGGCCTGCATGTGGATGGTAAAAAACCCTGAATGGTTTGACGTGCTCGTAACAAACAATCTGTTCGGCGACATAATAACCGACCTTGCGGCGATGACCCAGGGCGGTCTTGGCATTGCGGCCGGCGGCAACATCAACCCGGAAGGCGTAAGCATGTTCGAGCCGATACACGGCTCCGCACCAAAATACACAGGGAAAAACGTCGCATGCCCCATCGCAACCATTTCTGCCGGAGGCATGATGCTGGAAACCCTCGGGGAAGAAAAGGCGGCGGCAGCCATAGAGAACGCCATTATTAAGGCAACCGGGGAAGGATACGTTAAGAGTCTGGAGGCCGGCAAGATGGGGATGGGCACCGACGGCGTGGGAGACCTGCTGGCAAAATTCGTCACCGAAATGTGACGGGACGCTAAGAACATCAAATGATTCCGCTCAACAAGGCAGGAACCGGAAAGCACAAAATTATCAGTATAAATCCGGACTGTTCCGGTTCAAGGAGACGTCTCACGACACTCGGGGTATTCACGGGCGACGAGATTGAAGTGACCAAACCCGCCCCGGGACCGGTTATATTCGAAAAAGGCGGCACCCGCATCGGAATAGGACAGGGAATGGCGGTACATATAATCGTCGAAAAGATTCAGCAAGATGAATGAAAAAACTATTATACTTGCGGGAAATCCCAATACCGGCAAAACCACCATATTCAATGCGCTCACCGGCTTACACCAGAAAACGGGCAACTGGCCCGGCGTAACTGTAGAGATAAAAGAAGGTTCCTTCACTTACAACGATACGCTCTTCAAGGTTATAGACCTGCCCGGCACCTACTCGCTCACATCGTTTACCGAAGATGAAAAAATCGCAAGGGATATCCTTGTGCGGAAGAAAGCAGACGTTGTCCTGGTAATTGCGGACTCGTCAAACCTTGAAAGAAATCTCTACCTTGTCACCCTGCTCCTCGAACTTGAACAGAAGATGATTATAGCGCTGAACATGTATGATGTCGCAGAAGAAAGAGGCTTGTCGATTGACACGGAAACTTTCGAGAATATCCTCGGAATCAGTTTCGTCAAGACCGTGGGCAACAAAAAAACCGGCATAGACGCGTTGAAACAGATGGTTTATGAAACGGCCTGTGGAATGGATACAAACAGGCTGGCGCCTGCAAGAATCAAATACGGTCCGGAAATGGAAGAGGCGATATCATCCATTGAAAGGGAAATCGCAGGAATCGCGACTCCCTACCCTCCGCGATTCTTTGCCGTAAGACTTATCGAGAAAGACACGGACTTCATAAAAATCGTAAGGGAAAAGAACGTTTTTGACAAGGTAAGAGAAACTATGTCCGGGATAAACGCCAGGTTCCCGAACATTGAGGACTACCTTATAGAAAAAAGGTACGGCTTCATTCACGGACTGGTAAACGAATGCACATCAAAAAAAGACCTCCTTGAGGAAAAAATCGAGCTTACAAACCGCCTGGACCGGATTTTCACGCATAGCTTTTTCGGCGGCATCATCTTTCTGTTTTTCATATGGCTCACCTTCAACATCGTTTTCAACTGGGGCGGGCCCTTCACGGAATTGCTCGGGCAACTATTCACCTTTCTCAGCGTAACCGCCGGAAAGATTCTTTGCTTCCTTCATTGCCCGGAATGGATATCTTCACTGATAAGCGACGGTATCATTGCAGGAGTCGGTTCTGTTCTCGTCTTTTTGCCCAATATATTCCTTCTCTTCTTCATATTTTCCGCGCTTGAAGATTCCGGGTACATGGCACGCGCCGCTTTCGTAACGGATAGGCTCATGCACAAGATAGGTCTGCACGGCAAAAGCGCCATACCCATGATACTGGGTTTCGGCTGCAACGTGCCGGCGATAATGGCAACAAGGACCCTCGATACAAAAAAAGACCGGATTATAACCATACTCGCTCTGCCGTTCATGAGCTGTTCGGCACGTCTGCCGGTTTACCTCCTTTTCACGGGAGTTTTTTTCAGGAAACAGCAGGGCAGCATTCTGTTTTCCCTCTACCTCATAGGACTGGCGCTCGGACTGCTCACGGCAAGGATATTCAAAACACTCTTCTTCAAAGGCGAAACCACGCCCATTATAATGGAACTGCCTCCGTATCATGCTCCTGACGCGAAAAACATGCTGCTTTCCGCATGGGAACGGTCATACCTGTTTATAAGAAAAGCCGGAACGAGCATTTTCGCCGGCGTGGTAATCATATGGTTCTTAAGTTATTTCCCGCTCTCTGCGGGATACGCCGGCGAAAACAGCTTCACCGGCATTATCGGCAGGACAATCGCCCCGGCGCTCAAACCGGCCGGCTTTGGCTTCTGGCAGGCAGGCGTTGCACTGCTCTTCGGGCTCGTGGCCAAGGAGCTTGTCGTAGGTACGCTTGGAACGGTACTCGGAGGAGAACATTCTTTTTCCACAGCCCTGCCCGAACTATTTACGCCAGTTTCGGCATACGCCTTCATGCTGATGACTCTTCTCTACATCCCGTGCATAGCTACGTTCGCGGTTATCAAGCACGAAGCGGGCACACGCTGGGCGATAATAGCCACGGTATGGTCAATCTTCATCGGGTGGTTTGCCGCTGTTCTCTTCTACCAGATTTTCTCCCCTATCTAATCCCGCATAACCTTAATATTGCCGGTCCATGCAAGGATATTACAGAGAATTCTGCCGCAAATATTCGTGTGATGTATGGTTTAATTAAATTTGCAAAATATAGCAAGACATGATAGCTTTTCTATAAAAGCTTTATTGTTACTCCCTGTTATCAAAACGTCAGGCATGAAGGTTATTTCTCACGCCTGCCGGCGACATATGCCGCGAACGTTATGCCGGAGAAAGGAAGTACAGTTCCTATGCACTGCTTTTGAAACCCGGCTTTCATGCGCCGGACAGCTTCTGGACTCTTGAATTTGAATAAAAAAGGAGAGAACTCAAATGACTAAAAAAAGAGCGCTGATACTGATTTTCGATATGCTGGCAGGACACTGGGATGAAAGCATAGTCGTCCCGTCAACGGGTCTACAGCCCCCAAACGTCATGGGATACGTGAAAGCGGGAAAACTGCCTGCATTTAAAGAGTGCATTGAAAAAGGGGTTTTCGTCCATTCGTGGAACAAGGGCAACTGCAACACACCCTACGGACAGAAATACCTGGCTTCCGGCTCTTATAAAGGCGTAAAAGCGGAACCAATTCTGGACCCGCACTGGGCGATGCTTGAAGGCATTCAGAAGAAAACAATACTTACCGCCTGCAAACAGCAGTATCCCGGGGGCAAGGTAGGAAGTTTCGGCTCCGACGCATGGATGCAAAGCGGCTGGTGGAAAGCCCAGGATGCTACGTACGGCTGGGGTTCCTATTTCTCCGATTTTCTGACCTCACAGTACTGCTTCAACTGGATGACGGGAAATCCCGACTGGAAGATGACGCTTTTGTATCTCGCTCAGTATGACAAAACAGGAAACTGTCCGGTATATAAAGAAAACGCTTCTTATACAGAAGACAAGCACCATTCGCTCCTTTACCTCGATAAACTTCTCTGGATGGTAACGGAATTCCTCAAAGAAAACGGCTGGTGGGACGAAACGTTCTTGTTTATCGGCTCCGACCATGGATGCCACTACGGATGCGATGTTACAGTGGAAGAAGGCCGGCAGAAAGGCATACCCGAAACGCAACTGATAAACTATTGCAGCGGTCATCAGCCACCTTACGAATGCCGCCTGTGGGACTTCAAGACAAACAGTCCGTCCGATAAAAAGAGCGATTGCTGTCAGAGAACCACCTTCATTATCACGGGAGGAGCACTACCGGAAAAATCAAGAAAAAAAGTTATCCCTTACGGAGAAATCATAGACTTCCCCGCTACCGTGGCAAAACTGATGGACATAGAGTTTTCTGCCGACGGAAAAAGCGTGCTGTAATTCTGCTTTTCACCGTGTCAGCTTCAGAACAGACCGACGACCTTGCCTTCAGAGTCTATATCAACCTTGGTTCCTGCGGGCATCGTGGGAAGCCCGGGCATAGTCCTCATCTCGCCGCACAGGGGATACAGAAACCCTGCACCGGCTGAAAGCCTTACATCCCTTATCGGCAGCTCATATCCTCGCGGCCTTCCTTTCAGGTTAGGGTCGTGTGAAAGGGAAAGATGCGTCTTCGCCATGCATATCGGCAGGCCGGCATAACCCCAATTTGTATAGGTTTCTATTTTCTCTTCGGCAAGAGGCGCATACTGAACCCCCGCCGCTCCGTATATCTTCGTC
>JAKJFI010000161.1 GCA_022704985.1 Candidatus Omnitrophota bacterium
ACCGCCGCAGTGAAAAACCTCTACGGGCTCATCCCCGGGTTCAGAAAGAGCGTCCTCCACAGCATCTTCGTTTCCCCCCTTCATTTCTCGGAATTCATTGCAGTTTACTATTATGCTGTGAAAGATTACGTCTCATTCAATATAGTGGATGCCATAGTTTCAATGGAAGGAAGCGGGCCTGCCGCGGGAAAATTAAGAGAGACCGGATATCTCATAGGCGGCGCCAACGCGATTGCCGTTGATATCGCCTGCTGCAAGCTCATCGGAATAAGACCGGAGAATATCCCGTACCTGAAGATATACGGAGAAAGGTACGGACTCCCTGAAATTGAGCTTGTCGGAGACGAACTTGTACCCGTGAAGAATTTTGACATACCGGGCAGGCGCGCCGGAGCGGCCATATCAAGCAAAGCGTTCAGGCCTTTCCTCAGCCTGCTGGGGAAGCGCTTTAAGGCCTTCCCCGTTATAGACGATAATTTGTGCAAAAAATGTTATGCCTGCAAGCAGGTCTGTCCGGTGAAGGCAATCTCAAAAGACTTGAAATTTGACCGTAAAAAGTGTATAAATTGTCTGTGCTGTTTTGAAGTGTGCCCGTATAAAGCAATCAGCGTGAAGAAAAGCTTCATCGCCAAACTCTTCACCTGATATCCCCCACAACACCCCTTTGTCAAAGGGGGGATGTCGACATTGTACCCTCCTTTGTAAAGGAGGGTCAGGGTGGATTTGGAAAAAAGGGGAACCAAAAGGAGAACCCATGAACAAAATAGGCGTAATCAACTATAACATTTCAAACTTCTCCGTTGAGGAACTCTTCGGATGGTGCGCTGAAAACGGAGTCCAATATGTGGAACTGCAGAGAAACGACGTGTGGCCAGACATTGAAAAGCCGGACAACAACGTCAAGGAAACCGCCCGCCTTCTGCAGAAATACGGCATAAAGATTTCACAGATATCGTCCAGGAACGACTTCCTCCAGAAGACCGAAGAAGACGTCAATAAACAGGTGTGGATGGTGGGAAAAATATGCAAGATAGTCAAAGACCTCGGATTCAACCAGCTTAGAATTGACGGCGGCTGGCCCAAGGAAGGCGTTGAAGAAAAAAATTACAGGGACCTTGTGATAAAGGGCGTATCAAGGGTTACGGAAATAGCGGAGAAGGAAGGCGTCTACCTTGCGCTGGACAACCACGGCACGGTGACAAACGACATCGTCTTCCAGCTTGATATACTCAAAACCGTGAACTCAAAATACCTCGGCGCCAACCTTGACACGATGAACTACCGCTGGTACGGATACAAGGTGGATGAACTGAAGGAAATATACAAAGAGATAGCGCCCTATACACTGCATACCCATCTTAAGGACGGAATAGGTACAAGAGCGGAATATAAGGGCACTGTGCTGGGCGAGGGCGAGATACCCTTAACAGATGCGATAAAAACAATAAAAGATGCGGGCTACGAAGGCGTGTGGTGCGTGGAATACGAGGGCAAGGAAGGGGCGGAGGGATATAAAAAATCCCTCTCCTGGCTCAAAAACGCCCTCTAATTTTTCCCTCTACCCTAACCCTAAGGGGAGAGGGACGAAGAGTGAGGGGGATTGTAGCGGTGCGATTCATCGCACTTTTTTTGCTTGTCATTCCTGCATGTAGTAAGCAGGA
>JAKJFI010000036.1 GCA_022704985.1 Candidatus Omnitrophota bacterium
GATTTGATGAAAGATGACCGCCGGTTGCGGAGACAGTTTCTATCATTGTCCGGCGTATCTCCCCCGAGAGTTCGTCCAGCTCCTTTATTGAAAAACTCTTGAGCAGTTCGGGTTCTTTTGAGACCCTTTCGATTAAACTCATTTTAAACTCTTCTGTTTTACTTGCTCAATATTTTTGAGCAGTTCAGGGTCTTTGTTTAGCTCATAAGACCTGATAAACCAGTACAACGCTCTGGTATAGTCCTTTAGACTTATAAACAAATGTCCCAGATGTCCAAAAATCTCTGCATCCGGCTCAAGACGGGCGGCTTTTTCAAGATATTCTCTGGCAGTATTATACCTTCCCATCTTGTAGTATGCCCATCCCAGACTGTCAAGGTAGGCGCCGTTACCAGGCTCAATCCCGCATGCTTTCTTTATCATACGGTACGCTTCTTCCAAATTCCGGTCTTCCGTAAGATATGTATATCCGAGATAATTCAAAGCCAGAGCGTTTTCAGGGTCTATCTCTATTGCCCGTCTCATTTCAGCTTCCATCCCTTGCCTGTCTCCGGTCTTTTCGTAAAGCGTCCCGAGGTAAAACCTTCCGAAGGAATTATCCTCCGTTTCTATCCCTGCCCTGAAAAACGCTTCCGCTTTCACGAAATCTTTCTCTTCCGAAGCGATGATACCCAGAAAGTTATAAAATTCGTAATTCTTCAGCCCGTTCCTTATCGCTTCATTAAGATAGTACTTCGTTTTCTCGTTGTCGCCTTCCCTGTAGTAGATTCCCGTAAGAAGAGAATACGTAATTCCATCCCTGGGATTTATCTCCAGAGCCCTGACGAAATGCCTTATCGCATCCTCGTTTCTCCCCTGCTTGTGATAGAGCAGTCCCAGAGAAAAATGCCCTTTCCAGAAAAAACCCGCAATCTCAACGGTTTTCAGGTACGATTTTTCTGCGTCCCGGACATTTCCGAGACGTTCAAGAATGTTGCCGTGGTTATAATGCAGGACGTAATTCTCGGGATATGCGTCCAGCAGTTTACCATAGTGGGACAGCGCCTCGTTCAGCATGTTCATCTCGACGTACATGTCGCACAGCAACATGCGCACAGAATGATTCTCAGGATCCAGGGCAAGTCCCTTCTCCATATATTTCGCGGCAAGCCGATTATTCTTCTCAACCAGATATGCAACGCCCAGCCCGAAGTATGCATCGTTCTCTTCAGGAGCGAGTTTCACGGCCCTGAAAAAGCATTTCCTGGCTTGTGCGATATCCTTCTTCTTGAGATACAGGTTGCCCAGCTTGACATAGACATGACCGCTCTCCCCGTCATCGCGAAGGGTTTTCCTGTAATATTCAATCGCTTCCTCCGTTTTTTCAGCCTCTTCATATATGAGCCCCTGTGCATACGACTTCAGCCCGGAACCCCGGCCATGGTCCACATCCACGTGCGCGCAACCGCTGAAAAAAAGGAGGAATGCGGCAGACGCCAGAATGAATCTCATTATCTTTTTCTCTTTTTATGTCTTAAAGCCGCCAGTCTTTTTTTCCTCTTGTGCGTCTTTATTTTTCTTCTTTTTCTCTTCTTGCCACATGGCATATTCCTGCTCCTTTATCCCGAACCCCCACTTCCAAACTCCCTTGTGAGGGATCCAAGATTTTGTTTTAAATTACCTTATTCAGAGGGTATTCCACGATACCCTGAGCACCGAGTTTTTTAAGCTTGGGAATCAAAATCTTCGCCGTTTTCCTGTCAATGATAGTCTCCACGGCAACCCAGGATCTGTCGGTAAGCGGAGAAACTGTAGGATTTTTCATAGCAGGCAAAATCTTAAGGATTTCATCCAGAGTCTTAACCCTTACGTTCATCTTTATCCCCACCTTGCCTTCAGCTTCAAGCGCTCCTTTCAGCAGAAGCGCAATATTCTCTATCTTCTCCCTCTTCCACTTGTCCTGCCACGATTTCCTGTTGGCAATAAGCCTGGGCACCGATTCCATTATAGTATCTATTATCTTAAGATTGTGCGAAAAAAGGGTGCTCCCTGTCTCCGTTATTTCCACGATGGCATCTACTAATTTCCCGGCCTTTATCTCGGTCGCCCCATAGGAAAACTCGACCCTTGCATCAACCTTGTTCTTTTTCAGATAGTCTTTCGTCAGGTTAACCATTTCCGTTGCGATAAGCTTTCCCTTGAGGTCGGAAACACTCCTTATCCCGGAACCCTCGGGAACGGCGAGCACGACTTTCACTGGTCTGAACCCCTGCTTTGAATACATAAGGTTACAAACTTCCACCACCTTCACCCTGTTTTCAGTTATCCAGTCTTTCCCGGAAATGCCGGCGTCAAAAGCGCCCATCTCAACGTACCTGGGTATCTCCTGTGCCCGTAAAAGCACCCCCTCAACTTCCGGATCATCTATCGAAAGATAATAACTCCTGGCTCCCGCGTACACCTGGAAACCCGCATTTTCGAAAAGCATCAGAGTCGACTCCTGAAGGGACCCCTTGGGCAAAGCAAGCTTGAGTTTATTCATTTTCCGCCTTTTCCTCTTCTTCCTTCCATGCACCCATCTTCCTGTATTTCTGGTACCTCAACTCAACCAGCACATCCGTATTTATCGTCTTCAGTTCCCTTATGTTTCTGTCAACCGCATCGGCGAACAGCTGGAACGACTTGTTCCAATCCCTGTGCGCTCCGCCAGGAGGTTCGGGTATAATCCCGTCAATGATACCCAAGTCCAAAAGAGCCATCGCCGTAAGTTTCAGTGCCTTTGCCGCTTCTGCCACAGCCGCCTGGCTCTTCCAGAGAATAGAGGCGCATCCTTCGGGCGAAATTACCGAGTATATGGAATATTCCTGCATAAGAACCCTGTCTCCTACCCCTATGCCCAGCGCTCCGCCGCTCCCCCCTTCCCCTATTATAATAGAAATGACCGGGGTCTGAAGCATGGACATCTCGTAAAGATTTTCCGCTATCACCAACGCCTGCCCGTTCTCCTCGGCATGGATATCCGGATTGGCTCCCGGAGTATCTATAAGCGTGATAACCGGCATGTGCAATTTCTCCGCCAGTTTCATCACCCTTATGGCTTTTCTGTAACCTGCAGGATGAGACATCCCGAACTTTCGGAAAAGATTTTCCTTAGTATCCCTTCCTTTCTGCTGTCCCACAATCGCCATCGGGATTCCATGGAACCTTCCTATCCCCGCAACCATCGCCGGGTCATCCGCCCCGCATCTGTCTCCATGCAGTTCAACGAAATCGTCAAAGACATTTTCAATGTAGTCAAGTGTATGCGGTCTGTTAGGATGACGCGCAAGCTGCACAATCTGCCAGTCAGACAGGTTAGCAAAAATCTCTCTCGTCTTCTCCGCCAGCTGCTGTCTTATACCCGCATTGTTCTCACCGGCATCAGCGATTCTCTTTTTCCTTCTTGATGCTTCTTCCAGCTTTTTATCCAGCGACTCAAGAGGTTTCTCAAAATCAAGATATTTTCTTTCCATTATCAGATAATAATTTTTGGCACCTTGAAAAACCTGTCGTCGCGCTCAGGTGCGTTACCAAGTATCTCATCCCTATCCGTATCTTTCCCCACCTCATCATCCCTGAATACGTTTGTTACAGGCAAAACTTGCCATGTCGGGGCAACCTTGTCCGTAGGCACCTCCGACAGCTGGGAAACGTAAACGATTATCTTCTCGAGACCCTTTTCAAACTCCGTCTTTTCCGTTTCGGAAAGCCTTATCCTGGCAAGGTCGGACAGACATTGAATATCCTTGCTCGTTATAATCTTCTGTTTTTGCATCCGTACAGTGTATTCCATAAAACGCCAAAAGTCAATTAGGTAACATCTCATATACCCCCCCGTCATAGATAACAATAAATTTTCCTATAGCCTCTTCCCTGACTGGGCGCGTTTGAGAGAAAGGTATTCCGCACTGTGGGAAAAGAACCGATTTGTGATAAAATGAACGCGTGAAACTTAACGTTTACATGGCGCGTTGCGGCGTGGCGTCTCGCCGCAAATCCGATGAACTGATAAAGAAAGGCGCGGTACAGGTTAATGGAACGAAGGTTCTCAAACCTTTTATTGAGGTTAATTCCGGCGACTGCGTAAAGGTTTATGGCAGAACAGTCTCGCCCGAAAAATACGTTTACATCGCTGTTAATAAACCCGCCGGGTATACATGCACGGTCAAAGACAGGTTCGCGGAAAAGAAGGTTATAAGCCTCGTCCCCGAATCTCACGGCCGGCTATTCCCCGTGGGACGACTGGATAAGAACACTTCGGGATTACTTATCCTCACCAACGACGGGGAATTCGCCAACCGACTGACACACCCGCGGTACCAGGTGGAGAAGGAATATACGGTTATGATATCCCCTTCCTTTAACAACAGAGATGCAATAGCCCTCAAATCTGGCATATCTGACGAGGGAGAATCTCTTCAGGCATCTTCCGTAAAACCGTTGAAAATATTTCCGGGCAGGAGCGTGCTTTCGGTGGTAATGAAGGAAGGCAAGAAACGCGAGGTGCGCAGAATGTTTGAAGCGCTTGGCTACCGCGTAATTGAACTAAAGAGAATCCGCATAGGCGGTATCAAACTGGGCTACCTGAAAACAGGCGGATATCGCATTCTCACAGAAAAAGAGAAACAATCTGTTTTTCCTTCATCGTCTTCCGTTAAAAAGACAAACTTGACTTATGTCAAATCTTGACACACAATGTTGAACCCTGACAATCTGGAGTGTTTATGAAAAACGTGAACAGTATTCTACTGGGAATAGGATGTGCATTGATTCTGACGGTAACCGCAATGGAAGGGAGGAACACTGCAACTCCGGCTGTGAAGCTGGGTATAGACGTTCTCATCGAGAAACACGCGGAGATGCTGAAAGGAAAAAGGGTAGGACTCATCACCAACGCAACCGGCGTTGACGGGAAACTGCGTTCCACAGCAGATATCATATATGGTATGCCGAACGTCAGGCTGACAGCCCTTTACGCCCCGGAACATGGGATACGCGGTGGGGTGATGGGATACACAAAAGACGAGACAGACCCGAAAACAGGGATAAAAGTTATCAGCGTGGGAACCGGCATACCAACCGCAAAAATGCTGAACGGGATTGATATCCTTCTCTTTGACATGCAGGATATCGGCTCACGTTCCTACACCTATATCTCCACAATGAAAAACTGCATGTCGGCGGCAGCAAAATATAACATCCCATTCGTCGTGCTTGACAGACCCAATCCCATAGGCGGACTGACAGTCGACGGACCCGTGCTTGACATGCAGTTCCAGTCCATCGTAGGTATCGGACCTATCGCATATGTGCACGGTATGACTATCGGAGAACTCGCCGGGTTCTTCAACACGGAGATGGGTATCAACTGCGAACTGAAGGTAATACGGATGGAAGGCTGGAGACGGGAGATGTACTGGGAAGATACCAAACTTGTGTGGGTGCCTACTTCTCCCCATATCCCCGAACCGGACAGCCCTCTGTTTTACCCGGTAACCGGGATACTGGGAGAACTTTCGATGGTAAACATCGGCGTGGGATATACACTTCCCTTCAAGGTCGTGGGAGCGCCCTGGATTGACGCGGAAAAATTTGTTGCCGCATTAAATTCAAGGAACCTTCCCGGAGTCTTTTTCCAACCATTTTATTTCAAGCCTTTTTATGGACTGTTCTTTAACGCAAAGGATAAAGAAAAAACGCCACAGTGCAACGGATTCCGCATCATCATAACGGACAGAAAAAGATATCTGCCCGTCGTTACGGGATACCACATACTGGAGTTACTTCTATCGGAATACCCGCAAAACTGTAACTTCAAAAGCAACAGACCCAACAACATCAGTATGTTCGACAAAGTAAACGGAACGGATATGATGCGCAAACAGTTCCAGAATGGAATTCCGGCGGAATCCATCATCAACGGCTACCAGCCAGCGCTGAAGGAATTCATTAAGAAAAGGAAAAGATATTTACTATATTAACTGAGGAGCGACAAAACTGTCGCCGCATCAAGAAGTTTTAACGCAATAAAAAAATTCACAGTGGCACGCAGCATGCAAACTACTTCCTCTCTACCGCCTGCCGCTATGATATTCAATCTAAGTTGTGTGTTTATAGAATATGGAGCCGTATTCCACGAAGGTCTCACACATTGCGTCTATCTTATCCCAGGTGTGCCCGGGTCTAACGGGCGATGGATACCATTTTGCTATATAGCCCCCGTTGACCCTGCCTCCCTCATAGGAGACGAACAGGGCATGACTTTTATATATACTGGTACGGTGGAAGAATCCATTCCGAAAGAACCTTCGGGTCCACACCGTAAAACTTGCCCAGTGCAAGTCTCTTCACGTTATCAAGCTCCGCTCGCCTGCCTGCAAAATAGGCAAAGACCGTCTCGATACCGTACGGTATCAACCTGCCTGTCTTTACATAGTCAATCATCGCCGAATACCTGGCAAAATCATAGCTTTCCGCGGTCACAGGCACAGAGGTTTTTCTGTAGGTCCTGCTCACAGCCTCCCACAACACGTTCTCCTCGATAAACCTTTCAATTCTTATCTGTCCGCCATCTATAAAAAAACTCTTACCGGATACTGCGCCCGAAATCCCCTGCTGTATGAATGTGGCGATATTTGCAAAATCTATCTCAACTTGCAGGTATTTCCAGATGAAATCCGAACGGTATCCCTCAAGCAGTCCGGCGGCGATGCCGTAATACATCTTCCTGAGGGAGAACAGCAAATCCTCCGCTCCCATGTTGTCATGCACGAAACGAAGCACACCCTTTAGGTATTCAGGTATATCCTTATAGTTGTTGTTTTCAACAGATGCCTTCAATGTAAAAAAATCAACGGACGAATGTATCGCGTAGTTTTTCTCTCTTTCAGTGGTGCTCGAATCTTTCCTCGCAATGAGACCGATATTATGGTAGTCGTAATCCAGAAGAAAATAGCGACACATATCTTCCGGAAGATTCCTGCGCATCTCTCCGGCAAGCTGTGCGGTGAATTCCTCGAAAAGATCCGCAAGCTCCTCCGCCTTTGACGGATTCTGGGGCAACTTGTAGCGGCTATCAGCAAGTGCGGCGGCGAACTCTCCGAAACTCCCAGACTGTACCGCCCTTGCCAGTTCATCAGCTGTAAGAAATTCCTTTTCAAGGGCTTTTATACTTCCGCTGACGGAAATTATATTATCCATTTTTAAAGTCTTTAAGAACTTGGAAATCTTTTTTAAGGGACTCCAGCTTCCCCGGGTCATAAACCGCCACCGCGGGATGGTAGAGCGCAACTATGCTGATTCTGTTAAACATATCCTGCGAGTGTTCCAGCACCTTTCCGTGAAGAGAGCTGATAGTGCCCTGCTGTTCGAATGAAAACCTTTCAAGGATATATCTCAATGCATGCCTTCCCAGACAGCATATGACAGAAGGGCTGATTATCTCTATCTGTTTTTCAAGGTAATCTCTGCAGGAGATAACCTCCCCGCTCTCCGGGTCTCTGTTGTTGGGCGGGCGGCATTTTATTATGTTGGTTATGTAAACGTCATCGCGCTTGAGGCTAATTGAAGAAAGGAGTATATCCAGCACCTCCCCGGCTTTCCCGCAGAACGGTATGCCCCGCATATCTTCGTTATACCCAGGCGCCTCGCCCACAAAAAGGATGCCGGACGAGAGTCCGCCAGAACCAAAAACCACGTTTTTCCGGGACTTCCAGAGAGCGCACTTCCTGCATTGCTTCGCTTCGCCTGCAACCTTTTCAAGGTAGGTTTTCTTTTCCATTTACGATAAACTGCCTGCCAATATTCTCTCTCAGCTCATCGCCCAGAACATCCCTAATGCGGTCCCAGGTAAAAGCTATCTTCCATTTTTCCGTAGAAACTATAAATGCATCCTTTAAATCCCTGTCTTTTATGACCTGCACGCCCGATATCTCAACGTCCCCGGCAGATTCCGGAACGGTCACCCTGCAGTTTTTTTCCTTTATCTCTCTGCAGAACGAGGCAACGATATCCCAGATATCTTCGTTTAAAGAAGCGTAAAATCTTTTTTCCAGCTTCTTCATCACCTCTTCTATGAAAGAATTTT
>JAKJFI010000037.1 GCA_022704985.1 Candidatus Omnitrophota bacterium
CCGCCATTGTTTTCGAGGATGAGAATCCCAGTCTTACGGAAGCTTCCTGCTGTAGTGTGCTTGTAATGAATGGCGGGTGAGGGCGTACGTTCTTTGATGTTTCTGACTTTCCTGTAACGATGAGTTTGCCTGCGCCGAGCTCGGCGAGAATTTTGTCAGCCATCTCGGCGTTCTGCAATCCGAGTTTCTCTAACTTTTTTCCTTCTATATCGGTAAGCGAGAAAGAGATTTTCCTGCCGGTTTTCTCCGCTTCCGCTTTTATCGTCCAGTATGCCTGTGGAATGAATGACTCTATCTCTTTTTCCCGTTCCACTATGAGCCGCAGTGCGACTGACTGAACCCTGCCGGCGGAGAGCCCTCTGCCAAGGAACGGGCTTATGGTATAGCCTACTAACCTGTCCAGTATTCTCCTTGCCTGCTGCGCATCCACCAGGTTTAGAGAGATGTTCCTGGGCGATTTGAAAGCGGCTTTCACGGCTTCGGGCACTATTTCATGGAATGCCACGCGTTTCATTTTCTCCGGGTCCCTGCCTATGGCATGGGTTATGTGCCACGCAATGGCTTCACCCTCCCTGTCCACATCGGTTGCAAGGTATATGTCGTCGTATTCCCCCACGGCTTTCTTTAAAGTCGCCACTACTGCTTTTTTTCCGGGTATCAAGATATATTTTGGCTCAAAGTTTTTTTCTATCTTCACCCCCATCTCGTTTTCCGGCAGGTCTCTGATATGCCCCATGGTTGCTATAACCTTGTATTCGGAGCCGAGGATTCCCGCTATGGTTTTTGCTTTTGTGGGAGATTCAACTATAATCAGTCCTTTTTTCATCCGAGTGTTTCCTCCTAATTTACAATGTCTTATTATATTACTTTTTTACAATAATAAAAATCAAGAGGTATGCTATAATGTAGAAATGTCCGAGAAAAAAAACAATGTTGCAATAGTGACGGGTCCCACGGGAGGGCATTTTTTTCCCGGACTTGCCATTGGGGAAGAACTGACCGGCGATGGAAAGTCGGATGTGGTTTTTTTTGTTCCGAATAGAAAATATCTGGTCGTATGGCTGGAAAATAAGGGCTTCAAATACCATATTATACCCGAAGTGCGGTTTTCCTTGAAAAATATCCTGTTTCCCCTCAAGTTCTTTTATGCTTTTCTGCGTGCCTGCTTGCAGATGGGAGACGGCGGGTTTGATGGTGTGGTAATAACAGGGAGCTACGCTACTGTTCCGTTTCTGTTTGCGGCAAAGCTGTACCGTGCGAAAATCTTCGTTCACGAGCAGAATTTCCTGCCGGGCAAGGTGACAAAACTGTCAGCTGTTATCGCCGACCGTATCGGGCTCACCTTTCCTTTTCTTTCCGGCCTGCCGAAGAGAAAATGTGTTATAACTGGTTTCCCCATTATCGCCGATTTCAGGAAGAGATACCCGCGGAATCAAATACTGGATGAATTCGGGTTTTCAACTGGGGATATGACCGTCCTCGTTCTTGGCGGAAGCCAGGGGGCGGCGTTTCTCAATGAAATGATAACAAGAAATATTGATTTTTTAAAGGAGAGAAAGGTGCAGTTTCTGCATCTGGCCGGCAGGGACAGCGAGCTTGTTGCCTCATATTATTCCGGCTCCGGAGTCAAAGCCAGAGTTTTTGATTTTTATTTTGATATGGCGAGGCTGTATTCCGCCGCCGATATTGTTATATGCAGGGCGGGAGCGGGAACGCTTGCGGAAATCAGTGACAGGAAGCTTCCCGCGATAGTGGTTCCGTATCCGCATGCGGGCGGGCACCAGAGATATAACGCGCTCTATTTTGCTAATAGCGGGGGATGTAAAATGTTGGTGCAGAATACAGACAGCCTGAAGAGTTTCCCGCTCATAATAAATGAATTCATCAAAGGGATGGAAAAGACAAGAGAAAGAATCAAGGAAATTTCAATATCGGATTCCCGGGGAGAAAACGTACGGCAGATAATGGAGTTGTTGAATGAAGATAAATCTAATTGACAGAGCGCAAAGAATTCACCTGATAGGCATAGGCGGCACGGGAATGAGCGGGCTTGCGAAACTGTTGCTTGACATTGATAAAAAGGTTACCGGTTCTGACAATACACATTCTTTAACGCTCAGGGAGCTTGAAAAAAAGGGTGTCAGGATATTCGGCTCTCAGGATGAGAAAAACGTTGTCAGTCGCAAAATCGACCTGGCTGTTTATTCGCATGCCATTTTTCCTGACAACCCAGAGTATAAAAAACTGTCTGAGATGGGCATCCCGCTGATAAGTTATCCCGAGGCGGTGGGGTGTCTGATGGAAAGAAAAAGGGGAATCGCCGTAGCGGGGACCCATGGAAAGACAACGACATCCTCTCTAATCGTTTCCGTGCTTAAAGGCGCAGGTTGTTCGCCGTCATTTTTGCTCGGGGGTGAAATAACGGGAATCGGCAATTCCGGAGTGGGCAGCAGCGACCTGCTCGTTGTTGAGGCATGCGAATATAGAAGGTCTTTTCTCAATTACCGTTCGGAAATAGCCGTGATTACAGGTATAGAAGAGGACCATCTGGATTATTACAAGGATATCAATGACATAAAGCAGTCATTCAGGGAGTTTCTCAAAAACACGAGAAAGGACGGACTTATAATATACTGTGCTGATGACGCCAATGCGTCCTCCGTGGCAAATAAGCTTGCAGGCAGAAATTTTGCATCATACGGGATGAGGAGTGGAAACTGGACCGCCGGCAACATCAGGTTTGTCAAAGATTACTCCGAATTTGACTGTTTTTTTGAAGGACGGAAGGAAGCAACGGTGAGGCTTGGAATTTCCGGCAGGCATAACGTTTTGAATTCGCTGGCGGCTATCGCCTGTTCCAGGTATCTGGAAGTGCCGTGGAAGGATATAAAGAGCGGACTCAGCACATTCCGCGGCATCCACAGGAGATGCGAGTTCCTCGGGAAGGTGAGGGGGATAACGATTGTCGACGATTACGGTCATCATCCCACGGAAATTAAATGTACGCTTAAGTGTGTTAGGAACATGTTTCCTGGGTCACGGATAATTGTGGTTTTCCAGCCGCATCAATACAGCCGTACTCGTTTTCTCCTGCGCGAATTTGCAAAATCTTTCACCGACGCCGACAAGGTAGTTGTGCCGGATATCTATTTCGTGAGGGATTCAATACTAACAAAAAAACTTGTCAATGCCCAAATTCTTGTGGAAGAAATAAGGAAGAATGGCGGGGAAGCGCTATATCTTCCGACTTTTGAAGAGATTGTTGAACATCTGCATGAGATAGTAAAATCCGGCGATGTAGTACTGACAATAGGAGCAGGCCCGGTGAACAAGGTTGCGGAAGGGTTGTTAAATAGGTTGGCGTAAAGAAAGCCATCCGAGCACAACGTTCCATAACAGAGGAATCCAGGTATGAATCTATGGAGAACAACGGAAAGACGAGAGAAGAGATTGCGGATATTGAAAAAGAGACTGAAGAAAAATACGGCATAAGCAGGCTTATTCTCATGGAAAACGCGGGAAGATGCACCGCGGAAGTTATCAAGGAAAGGTTTGCAGGAGTAGCTGGCATGCGGGTATGCGTTTTTTGCGGGAAGGGGAATAACGGAGGGGACGGGTTTGTCGCTGCCAGGTACCTCTTCAACGCTGGCGCTGACGTGAAGGTTTACCACTTTGATTCCCCCGCGGCTTTCACTGGAATATCCTTTACAAACTACGAAATATTATGTAAAATGGAAATTGGCTGTTTTCGGCTTGACGAGAGAAGCGTTAAGTTGCCGGGTTGCGGCAAAGCGGATGTGATAGTTGATGCGCTTTTCGGAACAGGCATAAGAGGCGCTGTTGGCGGAGCCGCCGCAGAACTCATAACTGCAATCAATCAGCGCGGCAGTTTCATAGTTTGTGCAGATATACCTTCGGGGCTGGACGCAAATACCGGAAGGGTTTGCGGTACGGCAGTGAAGGGAAGCGTTACAGTAAGCTTCGGGTTTGCAAAAAAAGGCTTTTACCTGAATAGTGGACCGGAATACTGCGGTGAAATAATCATTGCGGATATAGGATTTCCAGCATTCTTCAAAAACACAGGTGAGAGATGACTGAAAAATCGGGCGGAAAACTTATCGGCTGCATGGTAGTGTTCTTTTTTGCGTCATGTGTTTTTCTGAACGGAGCGGATATTGATATTCAAGGGCTGCGGTCGGGCACTTATGCCGGGAAGGTTCAGATTATAGACAGGATAGTCAGCACTGGAAACAAGGTCTATCTGCCGCAACTGGGAGTCGTTGCACATGAGGACGGAAATGAACAGATAAGAAGCAAAGCCGTTCTTGCCCTCCTGACGATAGGCGATGCAACCTGCATTCAGTACTTTAAGAAAGCGCTGGAAGATTCTTACTGGCAGGTAAGGCTTTACGGCATACAGGGGCTTATAAAATACAGCGAGAGCGATATTATATCTTCGCTAAAGTCGGCGATGAAGGATAGTTACTGGCAGGTGAGATATTATGCCGCTGTCGGGTTCGGCAAGTATGGGGATGAGACCGTCGTGCCGGAGCTGGCAGGTTATCTTCGAGACTCGAACGAAAAGGTTAATGAGCAGATTCTCCAGGCGCTTACTCAATTGATGAGGAACGATGAGGCGAGAGCGGCTTTCAAAAGACTCTCTGATGACCGCATCAAGCCCGTGCTGGATAAGGCTAAGAGCTCAAGCCCGGAAACGAGGATAAGGAGTCTCTGGCTGCTTGAGGCAACAGGGGATCGCAGGGCGATACCATGTTTTATAGGAATGCTTGGGGATAGCAATGACGAGATCAAGATAAGAGCTCTCTGGGCTCTTGAGAAATTCAGGAGTGAAGACGGGAGCCGTGAAATAGAATCACTCATGGCTGATGAGTCGGTCAGGGTGAAGGTGGAGAGTATCAAGACTCTCGTGAATCTCAAGATGGAGGAGGGCGTTGCCGGACTGATAAAGGGATTGTCCGACACAAACGAATCAGTGAGGATATATTCTCTATGGGCCCTTGAGAAATTCAGAAATCCGGCCTCATATCCTGCGATTGCGGAAGCGCTGGCGGATTCTTCGGAAGGTGTGAGGGGATATGCGGCAAGGCTTATCGAAAATCTCTCAGACCCGCTTTTCATCCCTGTGCTTCAGAGGTTTATTGACGACCGGAGTTTTCCTCTGGATGCGCGTCTTTCGGCTTTGAGGATTGCGGGAAGAGCAGGAGACGCGGGTATTGTGCAGTTTATCATGGACAAAACAGGAGATTCTAATGCCCGTGTCAGGTATAACTCAATCAAGGCTCTTTACGATTTGGATAGGTTTAACCCCGATTTCCTGAGGACGCTGACATATCTTGAAAACAACGATGCTTCAACCATGGTTAGAGGCGAGTCTGCAAATCTTTTGAAGAAGGTTGTGAAAGAAATGCGGATGAAGGTAAACTCCTCAGACAGAGATGAACGTGCATTTGTTCTTGAAAGGATAGACCCGCTTGTCGGGGCGAAGGAACTTCCCGCTCTGTTGTTGAGCATGGCTTCCTCCAGGTATCCTGAAGTGCGTGAAAAAATGCTTGTCACAATACGTGAAAAACCTGACAGGATTTTTGCAGGCAGTGCCAGGAAACTATTCAAGGAATCGGACATTACCACGAGAAAGCTTGCGGCCCTTGCGCTGGGTGAGATAAAAGACCGCGGGGCAGTGCCTCTTCTCAGGAATGGGCTGAAACACCGGGATCCGGAGATGCAGGTTATATGTGCCTGGGCGCTATCCAGGATGGGCGTTAGCGAAGAGGCTTTTCCCGTAGCCGTTGCATATCTTGAAAGCAGAAATACGGAAAACCGGAGATTAGCGGCGGAGACTTTGGGATTGCTCAAGGATAAAAGGGGATCTGCGCCGCTTATGAGATGCATGGCGAATTCTGAACTCGATGTGAAACTTGTTTGCGCCTGGGGTCTTGCACGCATGGGTGACAACAGGGGAATGGAGATGCTTGTCCGGCTTTCGCAGGAAGCTGTTGAACCCGTGAGGACTTCGGCAAATGTTTACCTGGCAGATACATCTATTCCGCGGGCGCTGAGAAATAAAATCCCGGGAATTCAGAAAAAAATAAATTTTGAAAGGTTGGGCATACGCGAGGTAAGCCCTCGAAATGCAAGCGCAGGGAAAGCGGCTGGAGCAATCGAGATAGATGCCGCGGAGAAGGAACGGTGCTGGCAGACCGCCGCTCGGGAGAGCCTTTTTATCGAGGTCCCAGAAGATAAAATTGTGGCTGCTGTCCAGACAAGAGTAGGCATAGCGTATGATGAAAGCAATATATACTTCCTTTTTATCTGCGATGACCCGGACACCTCGAAAATTACCCTGAATTCAAGGGACTTCATCACACTTTCCATAAATCCCCTGAATTCATCCCGTGAATGGTATCAGTTCGTCATACATCCGCTCGGTCACGTTAAGTACTCTTACGTATGGAAATTCTACAGCGACAGCGAACCGGAAAGGTTGTGGACTTCGGGGTGGAAAGCTGAAACAAAGGTTGAAAACAGAAGGTATGTCATTGAAATGTCGGTGCCTCTAAAAGACCTGAAGACCGGCAAGATTTCAGCGGGAGATGTCTGGAGCATTAATTTCCAGAGGGAATCTGAACACGTTCCTTTGACTGCATGGAGCGGCAGGATAGATAATCCCGAACAGTTCTGCCCGTTCTGGCTTTATATTTAACGGCGTCCGTAGGGTTCTCCGCCGGATGGTTTGAGAAAAACAGGGAACTGTCTGCGGTTTTTAATCGTGGCGTATGGTCATACATAGAGCAGGCATCGGGTGAAGACGACAGGGGCAGGTGGAAAGAAGCTGATTCTCTTCTGCGCCGCGCCGAAACGAAGATTGACGAAGTGAAACCTTTCCTGGCGGATTCCTGGCCCAAGGGATGGCCGCAGGATGAGAAGAATACGCTCAGGCTGTTGCAATACGCGACACCTGATGCATACCTGTACAGAATTATCGGAGACTACGCCTATTCGCATAAAAGGATGAAAGAGGCTCTGGTGTATTATGAGAAGTACATCCTTCACTCAATAGTCCCGGATACGGATTATATGGCCAAGACGGCGGATATATATCAAAAGGAGGGGAGACTGCGCGATGCGGGTATAGTCTATGAGAATATTTACAGGGCTATAGAGTCCAGGAATTTTCACGGAACAAAGTTATCTCTGAATTACCTCGCAGGCAGGATTAAATATCTCAGTTTGAAACTGAAAAAGCCGAACGTTTTGCCGCTGGATATGTTCTTTGTTGGCATACAGGATTACGTCAGAAGCGATATTCAGCAGATGTTCGTAAAAAAGGTGACGGACATGCAAGATTTTTCCGTAGTGCAGCGCAAGGATTTTGACAGAGCGATGTCGGAGGAGATGCTTGCGAAAGAAGACCTGCAATATCCTGACGAATTATCGAATATCGCCAAGATGTTGAATGCAAATTACATCCTGCGGCCATCCCTTTCACTGATTGACGAATATTATGTTTTTCACGTCGATGTTTACGACCCGTCGAAAGGGATATGGTTTGAGGATTACGAATATAAAACAGAGTCGCAGCAATACATCGCGAATCTCATGGACAGGTTTATCTGCGAGTTTCAGGGTAAGCAGATACCTGCGGGTCTTTTCCTGCCGGAAAATAAGTTCCTGTGGGAATATGAAACCAACGGTGTCGTAAACGATCTCAAGATTTCTGCGGGAGGCGAAAGGATAATAGCCGGCTGCGATAGCGGAACGGTATATATTTTTAACGGCAGGGGCGGTGTATTGAGGAAATACGAGATGTCCGAAAAAATAGTGAAAGTAGCTGTTTCGCCCTGCGGCAAATTCTATTCATGGCTTGCTCTTGACGGGAACCTCTTTTTTGCCAGTGAGAGCGGCAGGGGTATCAGGTGGAGCGATAAACTGGGGAACCATGGGAGGGGCCTGGATATATCAAGAGATGGAAGATTTGTGGTGGCGGGGATTAGCGACCAGGTTATTTTCAAGGACGGCAA
>JAKJFI010000162.1 GCA_022704985.1 Candidatus Omnitrophota bacterium
ATTGTTTCCCAGTACGTTTATCCCGAAAAGCGTGCCCTGTCCCGGCAGTTCGCGCAGGAATGCTATTATGACTATCGCCAGAGTGAAGCCGAGTCCCATTCCGAGACCGTCAAGCATGGAGTTAATCACGTTGTTCTTTGACGCAAAGGCTTCGGCTCTGCCGAGGAGTATGCAGTTGACAACCATTAAAGGAAGGTAAACGCCCAGGTTTTTGTGCAGTTGGGGCGAGAATGCCGCAAGGGAATAGTCGGCAATGGTAACGAAAGACGCAAGTATAACGATAAAAACCGGTATCCTCACGTGTGACGGAACCAGCTTCCGCACAAGCGATACGGTGATGTTTGAGCCAGTGAGGACAAATACGAATGCGATTCCCATGCCGAGGGCATCTTTCAGCGCGGCTGATACGGCAAGCGTGGGACACAGCCCAAGCATGATGTAGAATATCGGGTTTTCTTTCCACAAGCCAGGCGTAAAGCTCTTGAAGTCAACAAGTTTTTTCATTTCGAAGAACCTTTTATTTTCCCCGCATCTTTAATCCTCTCCCCGGCGGGGAGAAGGAATGGGGGCGGGGTTATTCATTTATCCTGTACGTTCTCTTCTGCGTTTTCTGGTGCAGAGGCGCTTATTTTCTCCTGGAGTTGCAGTATGCCGTCTGAAACAGCTTTTGAGGAGATTGTGGCTCCGGTGACTGCATCCAGTGTGCCGTCTTTGTTATATTTCTTCAGGTACAATTCATTCCCCGATTTGCCCTTGAACTGCTCAAGAAAGGCGGGGTTGGTTATCTTGGAGCCCAGCCCGGGTGTCTCGTTGTGTTCCAGTATCCTCACGCCTTTCACACTGAGGTCGTTGTTAAAGCCGACTCTCACTGTTATGGTTCCTCCGTAACCTGACGGCTGTATCTGGTATATTCTGCCGAGCTGGCTTTTGTCGGCATCATATACAGCGGTATAAGAAAGGTCTTTTTCGTTAATCTCGTCAAAGCTTATACCCTCCGGGAAAATCTCTCTGTTGAGCCGCTCCGCTTCTATCTTTTTCTGTTCGTCAATACGGGGTTTTGTAACTTCAAACACCTGTGAAAGAAGGTATCCGGAAAGCAGGGTAACCGCAAAGAGCGCTGTTATTCCGGTGAGTATCTGTTTTTTATCCATTGTAAATCCTGTCCCTCACTTTTTGGGCTTGTCATCAGGCGTTCTGGACAAGCCGAATTTTTTGGGCATCGTGAACCGGTCGATAAGCGGCACGAGCATGTTCATGAATATTATTGAAGAAGCAACGCCTTCCGGATAGCCGCCTTTTTCTCTTATGAGGAACGTTATTATTCCGCATCCGAGTCCGAATATCATCTTGCCGTTTTTCGTCAGCGGCGAGGTCGTGTAATCTGTTGCCATGAAAAAAGCCCCGAGTATCAGGCCTCCCGCCATCGCCTGGAACAGCATGTCATGTCCCGCAAGGCATGAAAGGAAGGCAACCGTAACGATATAGATAATTGGGATGTGCCATGTTATGATTCTGCGGAAAAGGAGAAATATGCCGCCTATGAGAAGGAGCAGAGCGCTTGTTTCGCCGATGCATCCTGCCCTGTTGCCGATGAACATATCCATCATTGAGGGCAG
>JAKJFI010000038.1 GCA_022704985.1 Candidatus Omnitrophota bacterium
CACGCTGGGGGCTTTTCGTTTGTCTTCTTTTCTGTTTCCTGAGCGTTTCTCTTCTTCTTGGTGATGAGGAATACACGGTGGGCGTTGATGATGTTATAGATGTTCTTGTATGGAAACAGCCCGATTTCTCGCATACCTTCAGGGTTTCTCCTTCGGGAAATATCTTCTATCCGTTTCTTGGAACAATAAAGGTGGCGGGGCTCACGCTTAAAGAGGTTGAGACTACCATCAAAGAAAGCCTTGAGAACGAGTACATAAAAGACGCAAAGGTAGGGGTGGTTATCAGGGAATCCAACTCCAGGACAATCTCTGTTTTCGGGGAAGTTCTTAATCCCGGAGTATACAACATATCGAAAGGCACCCCGGTGCTTGAAGTCCTCTTCAAGGCAGGCGGATTGACGGAGAAAGCAGGCGCTCTTCTGAGAATAACAAGAAAAAAAGCTATCAACGAGGGGGCAACGGAAGAAACTCCCCTTGTCGAGAACATATCGGTTGACATTGTAAAACTGATGGTTAAGGGCGACCTTGAACAGAACATGATGATACTGCCGGGAGACATACTCTACATCTCGCAGAAAGAAGAAAAATACTTCTACGTTCTCGGGGAAGTGAAGAATCCGGGAAATTATACCGTCGAGGAAGCTACTGTTCTGAAAGCGATAAAAATAGCCGGTGGCTTCAACGCCGCCGCCGACAAGAGCGAGATAGAGATTATAAGGGAACAGAACGGCGAAACCGCGAAACTGAAGGTGAATTTTGACGCCATAGAAAAGGAAGGCGACCTTGGGCAGAATATCGCTATAATGGACGGCGATATAATAAACGTAACGAAAAGAGAAGAAAAAGTCATATATGTCATGGGACAGGTTAAGAATCCGGGACCGTACAAATTCGACTCGGATATTACCGTGCTTGAAGCGATAAATTCAGCAGGCGGCTTCGGGCAGTTTGCTGCAAAAAACAGGGTGGAGGTCATAAGGGAAGAAGGCGGCAAAACCAGGAAGATAAAGGTCAGCGTTGCCGAGATAGAAAGGAAAGGCAAAATCGGCCAGGACATTCTGCTTAAACCCGGTGACATAGTAACCGTTCCCGAAAGCTGGTTCTAAAATGGGCTCATCAAAATTTTCCGATTACATAAATATAATCATAGCCAAAAAATGGCTTTTCCTGAACTTCTTTGCCGGCACCATTGCGGCGGCGCTTGCTGTAAATGCGTTGCAGAAGCCGGTGTACCGGACCTCTGCGGAAGTTCTGATAACAAAGAATAAGCCCGAGATAGGTCTTTCAGGAAAAGGCCAGGAGATACCCGTCGACCCCACCTTTTTCCAGACCCAGTTCAGGTTGTTGAAGAGCGACGAAGTTGTTGAGAAAGTCATAGAGAGGCTTTATCCTGCAAGCATTACTCTCGGAGAAAAAGCACTTCTGAAAAAGAAAATAGGAAATTCAATAGTTCCCAGGGTCTTACCTAACACAACTATCATTTCTATCGTCATAGTCGGGGAAAGTCCTCAATGGGTTGCCGGAGTTGCCAATACTTTTGCGCAGGTTTATATTGAACATAACCTTGAAGCCGGCATGAAGGCATCCGGCGATTCATTTGTCTTTCTGAGCCAGAGGATCAATGAATTGAGGGATAAGCTGTCCAGTCTGCAGAAAGAACTTGCCGAACTCGAGCAGAAGGCAGGAGTCTATTCTTTCGCTTCCGGCCAGACAGGGAGCCTTGAATTCTCCAAGGCGGACGACCTCAATGCAAGGTATCTTGCCGCACGGTCGGAAAGGATGGAATTTGAGAGCAACCTGAATAATTTTACGACTCTGTATTCAGAAGGCAAATACGACCGGATGATAGACATAGTGGATGACCCTGTCATTAATAGCCTTGGCGACCAGCTCAGAGAGAAAGAGCTGTATCTGGCTTCGCTGAGGAAAGAATACCTTGATACGCATCCCGAGGTGAGCAAGGTCAAGGGTAGCATCAACGTATTAAAAGAAAGAATAGAAGGAGAAGGAAGGGGTGCTATCAACAGGATGAACGCAAAGCTTTCGGCGCTCCGGTCGAAAGAGAATACCCTGATGAAATCGCTGAACGAAACGAAGGGGACCCTGGGCAGGCAGAGCAGGGACGTATCGCGTTATACCCTTCTGAAACAGGAGATTGAAACCACCCAGGGGTTGTATGAATCGATGCTGACGAAATTTCAGGAGATAGACATTTCTTCCGAGCTGGGTCCGCCTATCAGCATTTCCGTGTTGACTCCTGCAGGCGAGCCCGGAAAACCCATAAAGCCCAAGAAAGCTTATAACATAATCTTCAGCTTTGTTTTCGGACTTTTCCTTGGAACGGGAGCGGTATTTCTTGAAGAATATCTTGATACCGCCATAAAGAACCCTGCCGACATTGAAAAATATCTTCAGCTTCCCGTCTTGAGCAAGATGCCCTACGTTAAGGAACTGGTTGGAGGAGATGTTCTCAATATCCCGGATAGCGGCGAGAACGCGCATTTTGTTGAAAGTTTCAGGGTTTTGAGGACAAACATCCAGTTTGTTTCAATTGATAAGCCGCTGAAGACGCTTCTCGTAACGAGTTCCATCGCCGGCGAGGGCAAGACAACCACCGCCATATTGCTGGCGAAGAGTTTTGCGCAGATGGGCAAGAAGACCCTGCTTGTCAACTGCGACATGAGAAAGCCTTCAGTCAATAGAGCGTTTAACATTTCCAGAGATAATGGTGTGTCCAGATTGCTGATAGGGGAAGGAACCCTGGATGAGATGACCGTTAAAACCGAAATCGATAATCTTTATGTCATCGGAGCAGGACCGATTCCCCCCAACCCTTCAGAACTCCTGAATTCAAAGAAAATGGAGGAGTTTCTGGCAAATGTCAGGGAGAAATACGACATTGTTATTATTGACAGCCCCCCTGTCATTTCAGTTTCGGACCCGGCCATCATAGGTCCCAAGGTTGACGGCGCGCTCCTTGTCATCTCCTTCGGCAAGGTGCCGAGAGATGTCTGCATTGAAAGCAAGAAGGTTCTTTCGAAAACCCGCACAAACATAGTAGGCACAACGTTAAACAGCCTGATTTCAGAAGCGTCGTCCTACTATTACTACTACAGGAAATATTATCACTATTATCCAAAAGAAGAATGATAGATATCCACTGTCACCTGCTTCCTGCTCTGGATGACGGCCCCGCAACAGTTGAAGCATCCCTGAATATGTGCCGTATAGCCTGCCTTGACGGCATAAGGAAGATAGTCGCCACTCCGCATATCAATGAGAAATTTACCCCGTCTCTTACTGATATCGAGTCCGGAATTGCGCAAATAATGAAGGAAGCGGGCGGAGATATTGAAGTTCTGCCCGGCAGCGACGTGTTGCTTTCTCCTTTCACGAAAGAGCTCATAGGCAAAGAAAAAGTCGTGCCGCTAAACATAAAGAACTACCTGTTGATTGAACTCCCCGATACGTTTTCGGGCGAAGTGATGGAAAGGGAGCTCCTCAGTGTTCAGCAGAAAGGATTTCGCGTAATAGTCACGCATCCCGAAAGACAGGAAATTTTTTCGTACCGCATGGACTTCCTGGAAAACCTTGTGAAAAAGGGATGTCTTGTGCAGGTTACATCCTCAAGCATCACGGGAAAGTTTGGCAGAAAGGTTCAGGGACTGACAAGAACCCTCTTCAGGAAAGGCCTTGTGCATGTGATAGCTACGGATGCACATTCCGACAGGTATAGGAAGCCCAAACTTTCGGAAGCTGTGGACACCGCGAAAAGATGGATAGGAAAGGATGCCGAATTGATGGTAACTTCCATACCCGAAAAGATTATCAAGGGAGAAAGTATTGAAATATAACGGCAGAATTGTCAACATCCTTTTTTTTTCATGCGTTCTCGGAGCCTTTGTCTGGCTCTTCCGCCAATACGGCGGGGTGCTTGAGGCGGACAGGATACGTTTTGTAATTATCTCGTTTTTCCTGACCCTTCTATTCCTGAACCATTCTGTTTTGACCGGGAAGGAAATAATCGTTCCGAATAATCGCATGCTGATTCCTGTTGCCCTTCTTCTTTTATGGATGCTTGCCAAAAGCGTTTTTTCCGCCTATCACTGGCATAGCGTCCTTACGCTGGGCATGGCTTTTTCTTTTTCCGGGATTTTCATTATGCTCTTTAATTTCGGGGAAGATATTGTACCGCCAGGGTTACTGCCGGTGGCAGCATTTCCCGCAGTTATCTACGCATTGCTACAGATGAAGGGGATTATGCCCCATGGCTGGTGGGCGGTTGAAAACATGGTTTCCTCAACGCTGGTAAACAGCAGTCATTTTGCGGCGTTTCTCAATATTCTGTTCTTTCTTGTCCTTGCGCTTTCTTTCCGGTCAGGAAACAGGATGTTCAGGATATTGTCTATTCTGTGCGGCATTCTACTGGTTTTCCTGATTGCAGCGACAAAATCCCGCGCGGGTATAATATGTTTTGCGGCAGGTCTTGTTTTTTTTACGGTTGTATCCCTGCGGAATGCAATGACAAGCAGAAAAATCCTTTTGCCGGTAATCCTTTTGTTTGTTTTGGCTGCGTCCTTCTGTATGATAAAGCCGCAAACAAAGGAGAGGTTTCTAAAATGGAAGCTGGAACCCGCATCTGTCACGCAAAGACTCCAGATGTGGAAGACGTGCGGAAAAATGGCGCGCTATCATCCGCTTGGCGTTGGCGCCGGTTGTTTTTCGACGCTATATCCGGTCTACCGGACGCACTCAGACAGATTTATTGTGAACTATGCCCACAATGAAATCCTTCAAGTCTTCGTTGAGCTCGGCATCCCCGGGATGGCGCTTTTTTTGTTTTTACTCTTTGCTTTTTTCAGGGAGATGAAACACTCGGAATATGACCATCTGAAGACGGGTATCGCGGCGGGACTGGTTTCGGTATCGCTCCAGAGCCTTGTTGATTTTCCCCTTCATGTCCCTGTGATATCTCTTTTCCTGGTGCTTCTTGCATCCCGTCTCCATCTCGGGAACAGGGGTGTCGCGCTTTCAAAAAAGTGTCTGCTCCCTATCAACCTGGTTCTTCTGATGACTATTGTGTTTTTTACCTCTTTCCTCATGGCCGAGATTTATCAGGAAAAGGGTGATATTGCGGAGAGGAACGGCTGGCGCGAGGCGAAGCCCTTCTACGAGAGAGCCGTGTCGCTGAATACATTGAAGGCCGATTTCCCTGCCAGACTCGCATATAACAATATGCTGTACGGAAGCTTTGCCGGAAAGGAGTCAGTCAGGTATAGACAGGAGGCTGTTGAATATTATAAAATTGCTGTGAAAAGGAATCCATACAATAGTTTTTACCGGTACGGTCTGGCGATTTTGTATAAACGGGATGGAAATTTCGAAGAGAGCAGAACCGCTTTTGAAAAAGCGATATCGCTGAATCCGATGTACGGCCCGTTTTATATCGTTTACGGAAGGTTCCTTGCCGATATCGGATATCCCGTGGAAGGCGCGGAAAACATAAGGCGCGGTTTTTCACTCTTCCACGAAGCGCCTTAACATACGGGACGGTGATGGAAAAACAAAATAAGCTAATAGTCATACTAACCAGCGTACTTATATTTGCAATCCTGATTCTCGGGTTTTTTTTCCCCGTCGACGCCAAGATATTAATTCTCCCGTTGTTTTTCATCCTTGCCTTCATCCTTTGTCTTATCAAGATAGAGATAGTCCTGTTGTTTGCGTTCGTCTCGATACTCTTTTCTCCCGAGATTCAGTTGTTCTCACTGAGCGGTTTTTCAAAATCCGTCTATATCAGGCTTGAGGATTTGATTATCCTTGTTGCCTTCATAGGACTTATAGGAAACAGGGCTATAAGGAAAAAGACCATCTTCAAGTCAACTCCGCTTAACCTGCCCCTTTTGTCTTTCATGGGCATATATATTTTGGCTACTTGGAGAGGTATCTTTGTTGGAGCGGTTGACGGGCTTTCCTCAATCTTTGTCGTAGTCAAAATAGCGGAATTCCTCACATTCTGTTTCATCACTATCGGTTTCCTCGAGGAGAGAAAACAGTGCAGGATGGTGATATCCGCATTCTTCGTTATCGCTTTTCTTATTCTGCTTTTTTACCTGCCGCAGGTTTTTCTAAGAGACTATTCCGCTCCCGGATATAGAATAGGTTCTCCTTTTGAAGGAGGAGCGGAACCCACCACGACGGGAGGTGTTTTAATACTTATCATAAGCATGGCGCTCGGGATGCTTATCTTCGAAAAAAGAAAAGGTCCCAGGACTCTGTATATTCTGATGATTATCCTTGCGATAATCCCATTTTTTGCGACACTTTCAAGGACCTCTTACATAGCGGCTTTTGTCGCGTTTATGTTTTTCGCCATATTTGCGAGAAAGATATGGTTGCTTGTAATAATGCCCGTAATTCTGGGGCTCTTGCCCATTGTGTTGCCGGCAACGGTATGGGCAAGGATTTCATATACGTGGACATACAAATCAGCCGGCGCATTTTTTGACCAGTCCACTATGGAGCGGATTGACATATGGGGAAAGATTATACCGCATTTTAGAAGGAGTCCTTTCATGGGATACGGGGCGAATTACCTCAATGTCATAGACAGCAACTATGCCCGCATTCTCGTTGAAACGGGGGCGTTGGGGATGGCTGTTTTTATATGGATTTTTATCCGGATATACAGGATGAGTTATACCCTGTACAGGGATGAAACCGGCTGGGTCAAAGGATTTGCGCTCGCGTACCTTGTGATAGTCACAGCACTGCTTGTGCACGGGCTTGCGGCCATTACCTTTTTTATCGTCAGGATAGTTGAGTTCTTCTGGACGTTCACGGCGGTCATGGTTTTTCTCTATATCAGCCGGGAAGCCCGGTCCGGTTCTCCGGTTGAAATCAGGGAAGTAAATTGAAGATAAAAAAAACGCACTGCCTCCTCTGCGGGAGGGTGCCGGTTTACAGGTTTGCGTATGGCGATTCGGAGATTCGTTTCTGCCGTTGGTGCGGTATTGCCCTGTACGGCGTACAAGAGGATGATACCTCGGCATCCGCGGAAACCTATCACAGGAAACTGGAAGGAAGAAGGGCGAATATCTCGGCTACAAGGAAGAGGCTTTCCGGAGAGTTATGTCCGGTTGTTGACAGATACGGTAAAGGCAGTATTCTGGATGTAGGATGCGGATTTGGAGAGTTCATAGAAGTTATGCGTGAAAGGGGATGGGATATAACCGGAGTGGAACCTTCCAAGAGCTGTTGCACGGTTCTTTATGAGAAAGGGCTTTCCTTTCATTGCGGGACTCTCTCCGAATTTGCCGCCGTCGCGAAAGAAAAATTTGACCATATTTGTTTCTGGAACGTTCTTGACCACCTGCCCGACCCTGTGGATGATTTAAGAAAAGCGTCCCAGCTTCTTTCCGGCAAAGGCAGGATATACATAAGGATTCCGAATTTTGCGTTCCACCTGGCGGTGATGAGGATTGCCCGTATACTGCCCTGCAGGTTTTTCAAAAACGCGCCCTATGCATTCAAAAAATACAATTTTACAGCCAGGGGGGCGAAAAATATTCTTCAGGCGTCTGGTTACGGTAAAATTGTCATACGCAATGCGGTTCCTACAAAGGGCGACCCTTACAGATACAGCAGTTTTCTTCCTTTCTCAGCCGTCAATCTCCTCAAAAGCTCGCATTATATTTTTTCGGAGTTCCTGAGAATAGCAACCTTAAACAAGATATTTGCCGGTAGTTCTCTCTTGATAACTGCCGAAGTGCACCCGAAATTTGCTGGCTGATAACGACCTGCCGTATTATGAGGCAGTATCCTGCTTGCTTTTGTCTCCTCTGATGCTATAATATTGTGAAAATGAAAGATGTAAATCAGAGTGAAGTGTTAATCAAGCCGGGGCGGTTCGACAGGCAATACTGGCGGGACA
>JAKJFI010000163.1 GCA_022704985.1 Candidatus Omnitrophota bacterium
GGGATTGTCAATAAGAAGGAAGTTGTTGTGGTCGGAGCGCAGACTGCCGGAGGTGAAGTTTCCTGAACCGACGAAGACCCTGGCGTCGTCAACAGTGATAAACTTGGGATGGAAAAGAGCGGACTTCCCGTCAACCCTGAGCGTTCCTTCCGGGAATCTCTGCGGCGGCTCGGAATCAAGTATAATCTTCACATCCAGCTCCCCGGCTTTTTCAATCAGTTTTTTCGCCATGTCGTTCCAGGACATCGTATATCCGGCAACATATACGGATTTTTCCGCTTTCTCAATCAGCTCAATAATTATTTGGTCTGTTTTTCTGTTTGGGGTAAAATAGACCTCTGAAGGGTCTGCACGCAAGCAAAGTCCCAGCAATACGCAAACGCGTATGATGTTAATGATTTTTTCCACTTTAAAATTTTACCATACTGGGGGGTGAAAAATGAAAGCGGCTGTATATCACGGAATAAAGGACATCAGGGTTGCGGAGATTGAAACTCCTGTTTGCAAGCCGGATGAAATAAGGATTAAAGTCAACTACTGCGCGATATGCGGAACGGATGTGCGCATATACTTCCACGGACACAAGAAGGTAATACCTCCGGCGGTTATCGGGCATGAGATAACAGGGACCATAGACGAGATAGGGAGTAACGTCTCCTATTCTGAATCGCTGAAGAAAGGAGACAAGGTGGCTCTGGTTACATCCATAGGATGTGAAAAATGCAAGATGTGCGGCAAGGGTTTGTACAACCTGTGTCCCGACACGAAAGCCATAGGGTATTTCTACCCCGGGGGATACGCCGAATATGTGATAGTGCCGGCATCTGCGATGAAACAGAATGCGGTAATAAAACTGCCTGAGAGCATTTCATTGAAGGAAGGCGCCCTGATTGAAGCTCTCTCGTGCGCCATAAACGGGCAGAACTATCTTGACATAGGCAGGGGCGATACTGTCGTCATATACGGGGGAGGCCCCATAGGAATCATGCACGCTGTGCTGGCGCAGGCGGCAGGCGCGGAAAGGGTTATCATGACCGACCCCGCGTACGAGCGGCTCGAAAAATTCGGAAAGCAGTTTGGGGGTCTGATGCTCCTGGATCCAAAAAAAGTAAAAATCAAGGACGAGGTGTTCCGCCTCACAGGAGGTTACGGAGCGGATGTCGTCATTACCGCATGCCCGGCAAAACAGGCGCAGGTTGAAGGACTGGAACTGCTGGGCTCCAGGGGAAGAATCAGCCTGTTCGGAGGGCTTCCCAAGGACGACTCTCTGATAACCATAGATTCCAACATAATCCACTACAAGGAGCTGTCCGTTTTCGGCTCCTTTTCTTCCAACAGAAGAGATTTTATCAAAGCGGCAAAACTCATCTCTGAACGCAAGATAGAAGCAGGGAAGTTCATATCGAAAGTCCTGCCCATGGAGAAGATAGGCGAAGGGATTGAGATGCTCAGGTCCGGCGAAGCGCTCAAGTGTGTTGTTGAAATATCTAAATGACAGACCATAAGGGATTTTTAAGAGAGGCTCTCAAGCTGGCTGAAAAAGGACGGGGGCTGGTAAGTCCCAATCCGATGGTTGGGGCGG
>JAKJFI010000164.1 GCA_022704985.1 Candidatus Omnitrophota bacterium
AGCGCCTCGAAGAGCATAATGTGCTTGGGCGTATTGGAAAGATGGTCTTCTCCCCTTACCACGTGGGTAATCTTCATGAGGAAGTCATCCACAACCACGGCAAAGTGGAACACCGGCATCCCGTCCGGTTTCATGATGACGAAATCGGGTATGTTCTCGGACTCAAAGATAACTTCTCCCCTGATAAGGTCGTTCACCTTCACGGGCTCATGCGGCACCCTGAACCGCAGGACAAACTTCCTGCCCTCCGCCTCGTATTTTTCAACCTCCGCGGCAGTCAATCCCCTGCACCTGTTGTCATAGCCCGCGGACTCGTTCTTGCCCGCCTGTTTATTTCTTGCCTCTATCTCCTCGCGCGTGCAGTAACACTTGTAAACCTTTCCATCCTTCAACAGATTATCTGCCAGTTCCCTGTACGTATCAAGACGGTCCATCTGCCGGTAGGGCCCGTACTCCCCGCCGATATCCGGTCCTTCGTCCCACTCAATGCCGAACCAGCGCAGGTCTTCCATCAGGGCAGTTTCATACTCCTTTGCCGAACGCTCGGCATCCGTATCTTCTATCCGCAAGATAAACCTGCCGTTGTTCTTCCTTGCAAAAAGATAGTTGAACAACGCGGTTCTCGCGTTACCTATATGCAGGTATCCTGTCGGACTCGGCGCAAACCTCACTCTAATCATTATAGTATCTCCAGAAACAGTTTTATTTTTTCTTCTATTTTTTTCATGTCCTCGGATGAAAGAACGTCTATTCTTGAAAGGAGCCGTTGTTTTGAGATAACTCTTATCTGGTCAGCCATTGCCTTGTGCTCCTTCTTTTGCAGGGAAACCTTGACTTCCGAAGGATAAACCTTGTCGGTTTTTGAAGACAAAGGGACTATTACCACCCTGTTAAGATAGGGATTAGCCCTGTCGGTACTCATTATAACTGCAGGCCGCGTTTTTTTTATTTCTCCGCCTGTGGAGGGTTCAAAATTGACCCAAAAGACATCCCCTCGCCTTGTTTCCATCAAAACCCCTCGCCTATACCCGCTTCACTCCATTCATCCGATTCCTTCTCCCTCGCCCTGTCTTTGCCCATCATTTGAAACCCTTTCTCCACAGGGTCTTCTTCTTTTAACCGCTCAATCTTTTTTCTCAATGCTTCTTCCACAAATTTGCTCATTTTTCTCTTTGGCACCAGAAACCGCAATTCCCTGCAGACCTTTTCGTCTATCAAAAGCGTCAGTTTTCTATCCATGTTTACCACCCCTGCTCTTTTTATATAAGTATACTCCTACATATATGTATTGTCAAGTTTCCGGTGCGAGCCCTCTGAAAAACTGCCCTCTGTTGTCACAGTTGTTTACGGTAGATTTCAAGAAATGCGGCCGGCGACAATATCTTGATACCTCCGGTTTTTTCTGCAGGATAATGCTTGAGGTTCCCTGTCACCAGATACCTGGCTCCGCCCCCGATTGCCACCTCTAAGAAAGGTTCGTCATCACGGTCCGGAAGTCTTTTGGCAAGAGGTCTTCCGGTGGTTAAGTGCCCGGCGAATCGTATCTGGTCAATAAGGTCTTCCACGGATTCAGGGA
>JAKJFI010000165.1 GCA_022704985.1 Candidatus Omnitrophota bacterium
GAGCCTGTGGGAAAAATGGTCCTTGCCCGTATATTCAAGCCATTCCCTGAAGTTTTTCACCTTGCCTTCCGCAAACCTCAACACCGTTATCAGCACCATGTCGAAGATAAGCACATACAGGGTCAGAACAGGAATGACTATGCCGGCTATCCTGCTTTCCTGCGCCCACACACCTTCCACCGCAATGCTTGCAAGCATGAAGCCCATGAAGGTACTGCCGCTGTCTCCCATGAAAATCTTCGCGGGAGGTATGTTGTAAAAATTGAACCCGAGGATACCCGCGAAAAGCGAGACGGCAATAAAACCCAGCCATCTGTCTCCGCTAAGGGCGGCTATCACAAAAAAGAAGATTGACGCAACCATGGCTACGGAAGCGGAAAGTCCGTCCATATTGTCAATGAAGTTCATGGCATTTGTAATCCCCACGACCCATATAAGGGTAAACAGGTAATTGAGCCACGGAAACGGGAATATCCTGACGTACACTCCGGAAACAACCAGTATGCCGCAGCTTAATACCTGCCCCAGCAACCGCCACTTTGTGGAAATATGCCAGATATCGTCAACCAGCCCCATGAGAAAAATAATTGTTCCCCCGTAAACTATCCCCTTAAGTGAAACACTGTAATCCATCGACGAGAGTACCCCGAGATTAAACGCGAGGAATATCGCAACCCCGCCGAGAAGGGGGGTGGGATTTTTATGCACCTTCCTGCCTCCAGGATTATCAAGCACCCCTAAAGAATACGAAAATTTCATCATCAGCGGAGTGAAAAGGAATGCGAAGAAAAACGCGATGGAAAATGGCTTTATATATATATGCATCTTATGTTTTCCTCTTTTTTGTCAGGAACACAGATTTGACAACAGCAGATATCTTCTCAATGCTTTCCTTCTTCATATGCGGGTATAGAGGCAGGCAGAATGAATTCTCGTAAAGATATGTGGATTTCGGAAAACTCCCGTCTGCACGGCCAAGGTATCTGTGCAACGGTTTATATATGGGTTTTTGTGCGTTCACACCCGCTCTCACAAGCCGTTTCCGCAGGGATTCTCTCCCCGTCACGACAAACCTTGAATAGAGATGTCCCCCTGTTCTCGAAGGAAGATTCAGGCCTGCAACGCCCTCAAGCGCACGATAATAGACCTCCGCAAGTTTTTTCCTCTTCTCAATCTGTCCGGGAAATTTTTTCATGAAATGCAGTCCCAGAGCGGCCGTCAACCCGTTCATCCTATAGTTGAAACAGACATAATATCTGTCTTTCTTATCGTAGTATGACAGGTCTCTCGCCCTTTCATAGAGCGCCCTGTCGCTGGTCAGCAGCAACCCGCCCTTTTCTACGGTGAAAACCTTGGTCCTTCCCAGAGAACATACGCCGATATCCCCGAAACTGCCGGATTTCCTGCCTTTATACTCGCCGCCGACAGTAAAAGTGAAGTCTTCTATCAAAGGGATGCCGGGTACGGACATTTCGTCTATCCTGCAACTCTTGCCGAACATATGCGGGACAATCATCATCCTGACTTTTTTGCTTCTCAACGTTT